>JBEGMG010000001.1:0-4926 GCA_041183165.1 Actinomycetota bacterium
GTAGGCCATGCGCACAGCCAGGGCACCGGCGCGTGACCACCCGCGTGGCGTGAGGCCATGCGCGGACGGGTGGCCGTGGTGATCGACACCGTGCGGACCATCGGGCTCGGGCTTCTCGGCATGCCGCACGATGACGACGACAGGATCAGTCACTCGGGTTCACCTCCTGGTGAGTGCGAGCTCAGCGAAGAGCGATCGCGTCAGATGCTCGACGAGTTGCTCGCGTCGGACGGTCCGAGGATCCCATGCAAGCACGGTTTCCTCCATGCCCACGAGCCACCCGCGCACCACCAGTCGCGCAAGTGCGTCGTGGTCCGTCCACTCTGCCGCAGCCAGCCACTTGGGCACCAGGGAGTCACGGATCTCGCCGATGAGATCCACGACGCGCTGATCGCCGCCCCCCGCCGCGCGGACGAGGGCGGTGTACGACGAGCGATTGCGCTCGACGAGGCGCACGAAGCCCTCGACCAGGGTGCGCACGCGTTCCTCTGGTGACGCCCCCTCCGGAGTGACCACGGGTCGGAGCAGGTGCTCGCCCGCGGACTGGACCACGGCGGCGTAGAAGTCACCCTTGGTGGGGAAGTAGTGGAAGAGCAGGGTGCGGGAGATCCCCGCCTCGGCGGCAACCTCATCGAGGGCCATCTCATGGATGGGCCGGGATTGCAGCAGCCGCCAGCCGATCTCGACGAGCTGACGACGGCGCTCGTCAGCGGGTAGGCGAGCAGGCGCCGCGACCGAGCTCAATGGCTCGGTCGCGTGCACCAGCTCAGGAGTAGCGCCCACCCGACTCAGCCAGTGCCACCAGCGACGCAGGCGGGGTGAAGCGGTCGCCGTAGCGTGCGGCGAGTTCACGTGCGCGCGCGACGAAGCCGGCGGGCCCACCGGGATAGCCGTTGATGTACTGCAGGACACCACCGGTCCACGGCGGGAAGCCGATACCGAAGATCGAACCGATGTTTGCTTCCGGCACCGAGCGCAGCACACCCTCGTCGAGGCACTTGACCGACTCGATCGACTCGGCGAAGAGCATGCGCTCCTTCATGTCGTCGAAGGGCACATCGAGATTCGTGCCGCCGAAGTGCTCCACCAGGCCGTCCCAGAGCCCCAGACGCTTGCCCTCCGCGTACTCGTAGAAGCCTGCGCCAGCCGCACGGCCACCTCGGTCGAACTCCACGACCATGCGGTCGATCGCGGGGTACGACGGGTGGTCGGGGAAGGAAGCTCCCGATGCCTCGGCTGCGACCCGGCCCTCCTCGCGGATGCGCCGACCGAGCGTGAGGCTCACCTCGTCGAAGAGCGCGAGCGGACCGGTGGGATAGCCGGACTGCAGGGCAGCCTGCTCGATCGAGGGCGCGGGCACGCCCTCGGCCAGCATGGCCACGGCCTCGCCCATGAACGTGCCGATCACTCGGCTGGTGAAGAAGCCGCGGCTGTCGTTGACGACGATCGGTGTCTTCTTGATGACCGCAGCGAAGTCGAGCGCTCGGGCGATTGCGGCATCGGAGGTCTTCTCGCCGACGACGATCTCCAGCAGCGGCATCTTGTCCACCGGCGAGAAGAAGTGCAGGCCGATGAAGTCCTCGGGCCGTGTGACCGCCTTCGCCAAACCCGTGATGGGAAGCGTCGAGGTGTTGGATCCGAGCAGCGCATCGTCAGCCACGACCTGCTCGATACGTCCGAAGACCTCGTTCTTGAGCTCCTGGTTCTCGAAGACCGCCTCGACGACGAAGTCGGCTCCCTTGGCCATGTCCATCGAGTCGCTCGGCGTGATGCGGGCGAGGACCTCGTCGCGCGCAGCCTCCGTCATCTTGCCGCGCGACACCGCCTTGTCGAGGATCCCCTGGGAGTAGGCCTTGCCCTTCTCCGCAGCCTCCATCGTCGTGTCGACGAGGACGACCTCGATGCCGTTGCGTGCGCACACGTAGGCAATACCGGCGCCCATCATCCCCGCGCCCATGACAAGCGCCCTGGTGGGCTTGGTCTGCGGGTAGCCCTCGGGTCGAGCACCACCCTTGGTGATGTGCTGCAGGTCGAAGAAGAACGCCTGCGTCATGTTCTTGGCGACCTGGCCCGTGGCCAGGCTGGTGAAGTAGCGCGTCTCGATCTTCTCGGCGGTGTGGAAGTCGACCTGGGCGCCCTCGACTGCGGCCGCCATGATCGCCAGCGGCGCCGGCATCGGCGCGCCCTTGATCTGCTTGCGCAGGTTGGCGGGGAACGCCGGGAGCATCATCGCGAGCTTCGGATTGGAGGGGGTGCCTCCGGGCATCTTGTAGCCGGGCGTGTGCCATGGCTGCGCGGCGTCGGGGTGCGCGAGCACCCACGCCTTCGCGGCCGCGAGCATCTCCTCCGGAGTCGCGACGACCTCGTCGACGAGGCCGACCTCCTTGGCCGCGGCGGGCTTGCGACGCTGGCCCTGCAGGAGCACGTCCATGAGCGCCTTCTGCAGGCCGAACATGCGCACGGTGCGCACGACTCCGCCGGCGCCGGGGAGCAGGCCGAGGGTGACCTCCGGCAGTCCGATCTCGCTGCCCTTGGCGTCGAGCGCGACGCGGTAGTGGCACGCGAGTGCGATCTCCAGTCCGCCGCCCAGTGCCGCGCCGTTGATCGCGGCGGCCACGGGACGTCCGAGGGTCTCGAGGCGATCGAGCACGGCCTTGAAGCGAGCGCTCTCCTTCTCCAGGCGCTCCGCATCGGCGGGCGTGGCCTGGATGATGATGTTGAGGTCAGCCCCGGCGAAGAAGGTCTTCTTCGCGCTCGTGAGCACGACGCCTGCGATGTCGTCCTTCTCCTCCTCGAGGCGATGGATCGTCGCCTCGAGGCCATGGATGAAGGTGTCGTTGAGGGTGTTGGCGCTGCCGCCCGGATCGTCCATGGTGAGGGTGACGACGTTGTCGCCGTCCTTCTCCCAGCGGAACATGTTGTCGGTCACGTCGATCTCCCTCAGACCCGCTCGATGATGGTGGCGATGCCCATGCCGCCGCCGATGCACAGGGTGACGAGGCCGTAGCGGCCTCCGCTGCGCTCCAGCTCGTCCATGACGGTGCCCGTGATCATGGCGCCGGTGGCGCCGATCGGATGGCCCATGGCGATCGCTCCGCCGTTGACGTTGACCTGCTCGATGTCGAGGTTGAAGTCCTTCATCCACTTCATCACTACGGAGGCAAAGGCCTCATTGAGCTCCCACACATCGATGTCGGAGGGCTTGAGGCCGGCCGCCGCGAGCACCTTATGCGTCGCCGGCGTGGGGCCGGTGAGCATGATCGTCGGATCCGCGCCGGTCACTGCGGTGGCCACGACGCGCGCGCGCGGAGTGAGACCGGCCGCCTTGCCGGCAGCCTCGCTGCCGACCAGCGTGAGTGCAGCACCGTCGACGATGCCAGAGGAGTTGCCCGGGGTGTGGACGTGGTCGATGCGCTCCACCCAGTGGTACTTCTGCAGCGCCACCGCGTCGAAGCCACCCATGTCGCCCATGGCCGCGAAGGACGGATTGAGCTTGGAGAGCGACTCCACCGTGGTGTCGGGGCGCATGAACTCGTCGTGATCGAGGATCGTCACGCCGTTGATGTCCTTGACGGGCACGATCGACTTGGCGAAGCGGCCCGAGCTCCAGGCGGCGGCGGCACGCTCCTGCGAGCGCGCGGCGTAGGCGTCGACGTCATCGCGCGAGAAGCCCTCGATCGTGGCGATGAGGTCGGCGCTGATGCCCTGGGGCACGAAGTAGGTGTTGTATGCCGTCTCGGGATCCATCGCCCAGGGACCGCCATCGCTGCCCATCGGCACACGGCTCATCGACTCGACACCACCGGCGAAGAGCATCTGGTCCCAGCCGGAGCGCACCTTGGCCGCAGCGATGTTGATCGCCTCGAGTCCGGAGGAGCAGTAGCGATTGATCTGCATGCCGGCGACCGTGTCCGGCAGCCCCGCGGCGAGGGCCGCAGTCTTGGCGATGTTGGCGCCCTGGTCCCCGAGCGGAGTGAGGCAACCGAGGATCAGGTCATCGACCTGGTTGGTGTCGAGGTCGGGGTGACGGGTGCGCATCTCGTCGATGAGCCCGGTCACCAGCGTCACGGGCTTGACCCCGTGCAGTGAGCCGTTGGACTTCCCGCGCCCGCGCGGGGTGCGGATCGCCTCGTAGATGAATGCCTCGGTCATGGGGGCCTCCTTCAGGCAACGGGCCAGTTGAGCATCTGTCAACAAACGCTACTCGCCGGTAACCCGGGTCGCAAGGGGGCCCGGTTGATGGCGCCTGGGCTTGGGTCAGCAGCCCCGCCTCGCGCCCAAGACGACGCTTGACCGCGATTCGCGCCCCGAATACGCGGCTAAGCGGCGCCTTGCGGGCCGCGGAGGCCGCTCGACGTCCGGCCGAGACCTAGCCGCAGGTGACGAACACGCCCCGCAATCGACAGGATGAGCCGGTGACCCCACGGCGCATCGGCCTGCTGGGCGGGGAGTCGACCGGCAAGACCACCCTCGCCCTAGCCCTGGCCGATGCCCTCCCCGGGTTCGTCGCCGAGGAGTACCTCCGCGACTTCGTGCGCGACTTCGGGCGGCTGCCCACCCTGGCAGATCAGGAGGGCATCTTCCTCACCCAGCAGATGACGGTCCGCACCGTCGAGCGGGCAGCGGAGTACGCCGAGACCCCGTGGGTGATCGCCGATCCCCTGCCGCTGATGACGGCCGTCTACAGCATCGTCTACTTCGACGACGATTCGCTCCTCGAGGTCGGAATCGAGGACGCATCGACATACGACGTCCTGCTGTGGTGCGCGCCCGACATCCCGTGGCAGGCCGACGGCACGATGCGAGACGGAGCCGAGCATCGCGATCGCACCGATCTCGCCATAGCGAAGTACGTCGCGCCGCGACTTCCGCTACAGCGCATACGTGGCACACTCGATATCCGACTGGTCACGGCTCTTGACGCGC
>JBEGMG010000002.1:0-3421 GCA_041183165.1 Actinomycetota bacterium
CAAGCGATGCCGTGCCGCTGGGCGTGGTCACCGCGACCGCCTTGGCCCCCACCGTGCCCGCCGGCGTCACCGCCGTGACCGTCGTGGCGCTGACCACCTGCACGCTCGTGCACGCCACGCCACCCACCGTCACACCCGTCGCGCCCGTCAGGTTCGTGCCCGTCAGCGTGATCAGCGTGCCACCGGCCGTCGGGCCGGTCGTGGGCGACACCGAACCCAGCGTGGGCGCCGGCGGCAGGTAGCTGAAGGCACCAGCCAGCGTGGCCGTGCCGCCCGCGGTGGTGACGCTCACGGGCTTGGCACCCGCAGTGCCGGCCGGCGTCACCGCCGTGACCGTGGTCGCGTTGATGACCTGCACGCTGCTGGCCGACACGCCGCCAACCGTGACCCCCGTTGCTCCCAGCAGATTCGTTCCCGTCAGCGTGATCAGCGTGCCACCGACCGCTGGGCCGGTCGTGGGCGATACCGAGGTCAACCCCGGCTGCGCCCAAGGGGTCTGCCCCCAATGCGCCAGCAGGATGCCAAGATCGCTCCCGCCGACGAACCCATCGCCGTCGAGATCGCCCAAAGGACCTGCGGTGCCCCAACCGCTGAGCAGTGCGCCGAGGTCTGCACCGTCCACCACGCCGTCCAGATTCACGTCGCCCCAGGACTGCTCGCACGCATCGAGCAAGCCATCGCTGTCGGCATCGGGCTCGCCGTCATCCAGATCACACGCATCGGGCGTGCCGTTGTTGTTGCAGTCCTGCACGGTGCCGGCGGCCAGATCGCACGCATCGAGCACACCGTTGCCATCGCAATCCTGCGCCGTGCCGTCGAAGACCTGGCACCGGTCGCGGCGGCCATCGCTGTCGCAATCCCCGGCCAAGGGCTGGCAGGCATCGAGCACACCGTCCTGGTCACAATCGCGGCTGGGATCGGCGGCAATCTGAGCGCAGTCCGGCCCGAGCGTCCCATCGCAATCGGCCGGCGCGGGGTCGGTGTAGCGCACTTCGAGCGCCCAGCCGTTGAGCGTGCCGACATCCTGCAGCCGGCTGTCGGCGATCTTCAGCGTCCAGGTGCCGGCGAGCGCCAGACCGCGCACGGCCTGGAACCCCGTGGCCGCCGTGCCTTGGTTGGGGCGGTAGGTCCCGGTGGCGTAGCGAAACTGCGTTTCCGGATTCGATCCGCCCTGGTTGATGAGCTGCCCATCGCAGATGCGTACGAGCGAGCCGGGAGCGCCTTCCCACGCGGTGTCGACGAGCCGGTAGACACCGATGACATCATTCGTGCCGCCGCAACTGGAGTGGAGGGTGATGGGTGCATCGGTCCCCCGCTGCAGCGTGATCGTGAGATCGCTGAGCCAGGTGTGGTTGATGTCAAGCACCACCCGCAGTTCACGCACCGTGGGGTTGCCCGGCAGGCTCGGCATGGTCACGGTGCGCACGAGCGGATTCGACGGGTTGTTGTCGGGGATCGTGCCGCCCGTGCCGGCACGGCGCACGGCGCGCCCCGTGCAAAGCGACTGATCGCACTCATCCGGTTCGCCGTTCAGGTTGGCGTCGGTCACCGTGCCGGCGGCGATCTGGCTCCAGTCCGCCGTGCCATCCTGGTTGCAGTCGGCGGGAACGCCGAGCAGTTGCTGCAGCTGCGCGATCTCATCCGCCTCGATGCGGCGATCCTGATCGAGGTCCGCGACCGCCCAAGGTTCATCCGGGCTCACATCGAGGTCGCCGGAGTTCGCGATCGCCGACGAAAGATCGGAGCCGGTGAGGAGCCCGTCGCCGTCGGCGTCGAAGTCGTTGCGACCGAGGCTGTCGAGGAACGCGATGAGTTGCGACTTGGACGCGGCAGGCAAGCCTTGGAACGCGTTGCGTGCTGCCGTGGCCTCGCCGGCGTGCGCAAGGATGGCTGCCGTGACCTTGGTGGCGAAGTCACCCTGGAAGACCGACCCATCGTGCAGGAGCACCGGCCGCGTGTGCAGGTTCCAGAGCGGCGGCGTCTTGATCTCGGTGGGCAACGCTTGGCCATCGGGGATGCCGTCAGCCAATGCACCCATGTCGTGCAGCAGGAAATCCGAGTAAGGACGGATCGCGCGGCCCCGGAGCGCGGGTTCGATCGACTGATCAGTTCCGGTCACGAACGCGGGCGTGTGGCACTTCGCGCAGCCGACCTGCGTGAAGACCGCCTCGCCGCTCATGCCGCTGCGGGGTGACTGCGGCGGCGGGGCGAGGAATCGCTGGAAATCCGTGACCCGGTCGACGAAGGTGGCCGCCCCCCCGACGGAGCGATCCTCGAGTTCCGGAACCGCGTCGCAGGCTTCCAGCTGGGCGGCGTTTCCGTTGGGGGCGGTTTCGTTGGGGACCACCGCGTTGGTCAGGCCCATCTCGGTTCGGGCGGCGTCGCCGCTGAAGGAGCGCACCGTGGCGATCTGGGCCTTCCAGCCGAAGCGACCCACGCGCAGCGGACCGGTCGGCGACTCGAGGGGCTGCACCATGTGCGCCCGACCCGAGATGCCGTCACCGTTGGCATCGTTGGGATCGGCCAAGGCGAGCAGCGCGGCATCGGGGATCGCCTCGACCAGGCCGAACGCGAGCACACTGGGCGTGACCCGCTGGCGGACATGGTTCGCGATCGCCGGGACGACTTCCTGGCAGGCATCATCGATGGCATCGGCCTGCAGCACCGGACCGCCGAGGTGCTCGAGGAAGTCGTAGCCGCCGGGGCTTTCGAGACCAAAGTGCGTGACCTTGATGGCGCTCCAGCCGCCGATGGGAGTCTCGTGGCAATCGACGCAGCTGTGGCGGTTGAACCCGGGACCGAGCCCCTGCGCCGGCAGCAGCGGCGTGATGTAGGCGTGGCGGCCATCCATGAAGCGCTGCGACTGGCCCCACGTGAGGTCGGGCAATGCCTGCCCCGCCCGGGGTTGCGGCGGGACGGCAGCGAGCACGGCGGCCGGCAGCGCGGCGGCGGATAGCGCGGCGGCGAGGGTGGCGAGGATGACCCGGAAGGAAGGCATGGAGGGCGTTGACTGCGGCGAGCGGCCAGAGTGTAGACCGCAGGTGCAGAGGATCAACCCGAAGCGGCGGGTTTGATTGGTTTGCAAGCCACGACGAAACGCCACGGATGCCCTTCCGAAGGGTATTCGTGGCCCTTGGAACGCTGGTCGCCGGCGGGGCGAACCATGGACTGCACAGAGGGCCTGGCCGCGCGGACCGGCGGGCGCGCCCCCCCGCTCAACCGAACTGGATGCCCTGCGCGAGCGGCAGGTCCTTGCTGTAGTTGATCGTGCAGGTCTGGCGGCGCATGTAGGCCTTCCAACTGTCGCTGCCTGACTCGCGGCCGCCGCCGGTGTCCTTCTCGCCGCCGAACGCGCCGCCGATCTCGGCGCCGCTGGTGCCGATGTTCACGTTCGCGATGCCGCAGTCGCTGCCGGCCGGCC
>JBEGMG010000003.1:0-3917 GCA_041183165.1 Actinomycetota bacterium
TTCGAGACGTACACCGTGTCGTCGCCGTCGTCCACCGCGACGTAGGTCGGTGTCGTACCCACCGCGATGGTCTTGATGACGGCGATCGTGCTGCCCGGCAGCGAGATGGAGCGGGGCACTGCGGTCGCTCCCGCATGACTCGCGGCCAAGACCGGTGCCACCAGCAGCGAGGCGGCGAGGCTCACGGCTGCACCACGACTCAGCGGGGGTGTGCCCCAGCCTCGCCGACCTGCACCATTGATCCGCGACATGCCGCCACACCCCTTCGTAGTCGACCTAGCGCGCTGCACCGAAGCAGCATCTGCGTGGAGCGTCCGAAACCTAACAGCGCCCCCAGCGCGCAGGGCTCAGAAGTGATAACAACCGACCATGGGCCATGTGTGCCCTCTAGGGAACCCCGGTCCTCCAGCCCCGCCGTGGCCGCATCGCGTCGAGCATTCGGGTAGCGGACGGGGATGCGGCGACCGGGTGCGCGTCAGGATGCGTGTCCGATGACGATCCGGCGGATGCCAGTCCTTACGCCATGGCGAGTGCCCTGCGCCATGCCATCACGAGCAGTGCCAGGCCGATCACCGGAATCGCCGCCACCGCGCACAGCACCCCGTAGGAACTGAACGCGACCACGAGTCCGGCGACCGCTCCCCCGACTGCCCCAGCGACATTCATCACGAGGTCGGACAGCCCCTGCACCGACGGACGCTCGACTGCGCCGACGTCGTCGACGAGCAGGGTCGATCCGGCGATGAGCGTGCACGACCAGCCGAGGCCGAGCAGGAAGAGCCCGATGCCGAGCATGACGACGTTGTCTCCTGGAGCTACCCCGGCGATAACGCACGAGGCCAGGAGGATCACCACGCCGGTGACGATCACGGGAACGCGGCCGAATCGATCCACACCCCAGCCCACCACGGGTGACAGGGCATACATCCCTGCCACGTGGACGCTGATGACCAGGCCGATGAGCGTGAGCGTGACATCGACATGGGCCATGTGGATCGGCGTCATCACCATGACCATGACCATCGTGACGTGGCCGATGGCGATGGCACTCAGGCCGAGCAGGGCACCGCGATTGCCGCGCAGGTGGGCGATGCCATCGCACAGTCGTGGCTTGACGAACTCACGTTGAGCCTCGGCATCCTGCTTGGCGCGGATCTGGGCCGCGAGCATGTAGGGATCGGGGCGCAGGAAGGTCAGCAGCACCAGCACCGCGATCGCCAGCGTGAACGCCGTGACGACATAGGGACCAGCTAGCTCTGGCAGGCCGAGCGATAAGCCCAGCCAGCCTGCGGGCTGGAGGAGATTAGGCCCGAGCACTGCACCGATGGTCGCCGCCCACACGACGTAGGAGAGCTGACGACCGCGCATATCGTCCTGCGCGAGGTCGACGGCGGCGTACCTCGCCTGATAGCCCGACGCCGATGCGACACCGACGAGCAGGCATCCGAGCAGGACCAGGACGATATTGAGCCACAGCGCGCCGGCGATGACAACGAGAGCCCCGATCGCACCCATGCCGTAGCCGAGCGTCAGCGACGCGCGTCGACCCTTGGACAACGCGACCCGCGCGAGCGGCAAGGCGAGGAGTGCCGCGCCCAGCACGCCGAACGTCTGCGCGAGCCCGGCCATCGCCTCACTGCCCGACACCGATGCGGCGATGAGCGACCCGGCCGCAACGGAGCCGGCGATCGCGATACCACCGAAGACCTGGCTGATCGAGAGCACACCGACGGTGCGGCGCTGGATCGCCGGGATGTCGATCTCAGGCGTGGTGGCGGTCATCGTGACGGACGCTAGACCATGGACGTCAACGCAGGAGCGAGGGCACGTCGACGACCCCGCACACTGCCTCCCAGATCTCGCGGGTCTCGATTCCGGCCGCAATGGCCTGCTCGACGCTGCGCCCGTCGAGGGCCGAGAGGGAGTAGTCGCGCGCCCAGGAGCGGGCGT
Source organism: Actinomycetota bacterium (assembly GCA_041183165.1). GTDB lineage: Bacteria > Actinomycetota > Actinomycetes > S36-B12 > S36-B12 > Mxb001. The sequence goes on from JBEGMG010000003.1 coordinate 1,951, forward strand.
AGTCCGGCCCGAAGAGGGCGTCCATCCGCTCCCAGAAGTCCGTCAACCGCACGGGGTCATCCTTCCCTACCCGGCTAAACCGACTAAGGGCCCCAGGGATTCACGAGGCTCACTGGCGTGTCAGCGAAGTCACGCACATTGCGCGTGGCAAGGCCATACCGGTGCGTGACGCACACTCCGGCGATCAGCCCATCTGCCAGGGTCATCGGTCGACCGACGCGCCTCCGCGCGGCGAGGAGCGCTCCCGCGACCTCAGCCTCGTCGGCACCGATACTCAGACAACGGTCGGCCCAGGACTCCTGGAGACCCTGCCAGGCAGTGGCCAATCCTGCGCGTCGCGCGCCATTAGGGAGCAACGCGATGCCGTAGGCCAGCTCGGCAACGGTCACCGCGGTGAGACGCAACGACGATGGATCCTGCTGATGCAGCCACTCCATCACCGCAGCGCTCGGAGATCGGGACAGCGCCTCGGAGATGACGTTGGTGTCGAGGACGATCACGCGAACGGCTCTCGGAGTCCACCCTCGCGCGACGGCATCTGGAGTTCCTCCCCATCGAGGATCCCTCTCATCTCGCTCAATACGTCAAGCAGGCTTCGCTCCATTGGGGAGTCGACGGCGGCCGTGAGGATGGCGCGAGCCTCAGCTTCCATGGATCTTCCGTGCAGGGCGGCCCGGACGCGGAGCTTGTCGCGGACGCCTTCATCGAGATTGCGGATCGTCATCACTGCCATGCCGTCATTGTCGTCAATGACTGCACTGACGTCAACCAATGGCCCTACAGACCTCAGGACGCCGGACACGTCCACCTCCACGAGGATGGGCCGGTGCCCGACTTCTCCCCCGCGACCCGAGCGTGGTTCGAGGCGGCCTTCGCCGCGCCGACTCCGGCTCAGTCGCTCGCCTGGGAGTCGATCGGGGCGGCCCGAGACACTCTCGTCGTCGCACCCACCGGATCGGGCAAGACCCTCGCGGCCTTCCTCTCGGCCATTGACGATCTGGTCCGCGATCCCGTCGCTCGTGGCTCGGTCACCGGCCCGCGCGTGCTCTACATCTCTCCACTCAAGGCGCTCGCCGTCGACATCGAGCGCAACCTGCGCGCACCCCTCGCCGGCATCCAACGCGAGTCGCAACGACTCGGACTCGATGTGCCCGATATCCGCGTGGGCGTGCGCACCGGCGATACCCCTGCCGACGAGCGCCGGCGCATGACTGCCTCCCCACCCGACATCCTCATCACGACACCGGAGTCGCTCTTCCTCCTGCTGACCTCGCAGGCGCGATCGATCCTCGGCGATGTGCGCACGGTCGTCATCGATGAGGTCCACGCGCTCGCCGGCACCAAGCGCGGTGCGCACCTTGCGCTCAGCCTTGAGCGTCTTGACGCACTCAAGGACAGGCCGGTCCAGCGCATCGGCCTCTCCGCGACAGTCGAGCCGCACAGCGAGGTGGCGCGCTTCCTGCGTCCCGAGGGCGAGGTGGCGATCGTCGCTCCCCCGGCCGAGAAGGCGTGGGATCTCTCGGTCGTCGTGCCCGTGCCCGACATGACCGCGATGGGCGAGGAGCTCGACATCGACGGCTCCGCCGCGGCCGATCCGCGACGCACGACGATCTGGCCGCATGTCGAGGAGCGCGTCGTCGACCTGGTGTCGCAGGAGCGCTCGAGCATCGTCTTCGCCAACTCCCGCGGCCTGGCCGAGCGACTCACCGGCCGACTCAATGAGGTTGCCGAGGAGCGCGGACTCGACCTACCCCTCGCTCGTGCCCATCACGGATCGGTGAGCCGAGAGCAGCGCGCCCTCATCGAGGAGGACCTCAAGGCCGCGCGCCTGCCCGCGGTGGTCGCCACGTCGACACTCGAGCTCGGCATCGACATGGGCGCGGTCGATCTCGTCGTGCAGGTCGAGTCACCCCCCTCGGTCGCGAGCGGGCTGCAGCGCGTAGGCCGAGCCGGCCACCAGGTGGGAG
>JBEGMG010000004.1:0-5798 GCA_041183165.1 Actinomycetota bacterium
CCTCCTTGGTGATCACGCCGTTCGCCGGGGGTCCGGTCGCTTTAGCTGCGAGCAAACTGGCTTTGCTCTTCGAGGAGGGCGCTGAGCGACCCACTGTGGCGGTGGGCGACGGACTGGCGGATGCCTACCTCCTTGCCCATGCACGTCTCGGGATCGCGGTCGGCGATCTCGCCGTGGAGCTCTCCCAGCATGTGAAGCGCCTGGGAGGTGAGCCACCGCTCCACCTCATGGGCGCGACCGTCTGATGACATAGAGGTGAAGAGTTGACGCGATTCGGACTCTGCCACCGGGCGCGGCGCCATACTGGGACGATCACGGACTCTGGAGGCAGCATGTCCATCCATCGCCGCTTGTCGGCCGTCGCCATCGCAGCCATGACACTGTCCGGGGCCGGCCTCGTCAGTGGCTCGGGTTCGTCGGCCTGGGCCGCCGATGACGGCACGACGCTCACCATCGGGATGACCGTGGGGATCGACAACCCAAACATCTGGGCACTCAACTCCACCAGCGAGTGGAGCGCCGTCACACTCCAGTACGACATGCTGATGAAGTTCTCCGATGAGGATCTCAGCGCATCTCCAGGTCTGGCTGAATCGTGCGAACACAACCCTGCCTACACAACGTGGACCTGCACATTGCGAGAGGACCTGACATGGAGCGACGGCACCCCGCTGACGTCACGTGACGTCGCGTTCACCTACCGTTTCGTAATCGACCAGGGGTTCTCCTACTTCACCAGCTACTTCCCCAAGGGCTCCACCTTCGAGACGCCGGATGACCGAACCATCGTGTGGAATTCGCCGGAACCGACTCGCGGTATGGACCTGCCTCCATGGGTCTACATCGTCCCCGAGCACGTCTGGGGTCCATACATCGGAAAGACGAATAAGGAGATCAAGCAGGCAGCGGTCCTGCCCAACGTCGTGTCCGGTCCGTACGTCATGACCGAGGCAGTCCCGGGACAGAGCTGGACCTTCGAACGCAACCCCAACTTCTGGGGGACAGCGCCCGCCTATGACCGGATCGTCTTCCGTCTCTACACCAACCAGGAAGCCATGGTTCAGGCGCTGAAGAACGGCGAGATTGCCATTGCTGACGGCCTCGAGAGCGCGCTGCTTCCTGCGGTTGAAGCGATACCTAACGTCGCGGTCCAGAAGGTCACGGCCGACTCCTGGGTGAATCTGGCTTTCAACTTCGGTGGCCAGGACCCTGCCGCGAACCCTCTTCCCGCACTGAAGGATCTTCGCGTTCGTCAGGCGATCGCGCTCGCTATCGACAAGCAGGCAATCGTGGACAAGGCATTCCAGGGTGCCGCAAGCCCGGGCGAAAGCATCGTGCGACCGCTCTCGGTGTACTGGCACCTTGACGTTCCCGACGATCAGGTGATTCCCTACGACCCCGATCAAGCGAACGCCCTCCTGGACGAAGCCGGCTACGCGCGCGGCGAAGATGGCATCCGCGTCGACCCGCAGACTGGCCAGCCTCTGGTCCTCCGCATGCCCACGTCAAATGACACCCCGGGAAGCGATATCGCGGGCCAGCTCATTGCGTCCTACCTCAGCCAGATCGGCATTGAGGTCAAGGCGCAACCCGTCAGCGCCGGCAAGATGTACGACCTGCAGCAGTCAGGCGACTTTGATGCCTACATCTGGTACTGGACTGGCGATCCCGACCCGAACTACCAACTCTCGGTCTTCACCTCGGAGCAGTGCGGTGATCTCAGCGATGGCTGCTGGAGGGATCCCACGTACGACGACATTGTGGCCCGCCAGGCATCGACCTTGGATCGGGACGAACGCCTCACCCTTGTCCGCGAGGCACAGCAGTACGTCTACGACCAGATCCCGTCCATTGTCTTGGCATACCCGAATTCGTTGACCGCCTACCGGACTGACATCGTCGCTGAGCTCACACCGGTCCCGGCTGGTGACGGCTACCTCACTCCGTCCTACTCCTACACCGGCATGGTGTCAGCACGTCCGGCTCAATCAGCCGATCCTGCCGCGTCGGCTTCTGGCCAGCCGGCATCGGGCGACTCGGGGAGTGACTCGGCTGCCACTGCCGGCGAGACTTCTTCCGCCAGCCCGAGTGGGCCGCCGGTGTGGCTGTGGGGGATCGCTGCTCTCATCGTGCTCGGTGTCGTCGCTGTCATCGTGATGAGGCGTCGCGGCACTGAAGATCGACCGGACACACACTGACCCGCTCCGAAAGGCTTGAATTCATTGCCCGCCGTACCGGCTGGGCACTGCTCACCCTGGCCTTCATCTTCACGGTGAACTTCTTCCTCTTTCGCATCATGCCGGGCGACCCCATCGCCCTACTGGCACGAAGCCAGAGACTGTCGCCGGAAGCACTTGAGTTGCAGAGGGTCGCGTTCGGCCTGGATCAGCCACTCGTCACGCAATTTGGTGTGTATGTCCGCGAAACCATTAGTGGAAACCTCGGCGTGTCACTGATTTCGGGATTGCCCGTGTGGGAGTTGATCCTGTCGCGCATGTGGCCCACGTTGCTCCTCGTGGGGATCGGCACGATCCTCGCGGCCGGGATCGGCGTTCTTGCGGGTATCCGCGGCGGATGGCGACGGGGTAGTCGATTCGACTCGGGAAGCCTCTACACCTCGATGGTCCTCTACTCGACCCCCGAGGGTTGGCTGGGGATGCTCCTGCTGATCCTCTTCGCGGGGCTTCTGGGGTGGTTCCCGGCGGGGGGCTACTCGTCGTCGACCAGCAGCGGGACCACGGACGTCGCCATGCACCTCGCGCTCCCTGTGTTGGCCCTCGCCCTGGGCTATGTGGGCCAGTTCCTCATCGTGATGCGCTCAAGCATGATGGAGGTCAAGGCGCAGCCCTACATCGATCTCGCGCGGGCGAAGGGACTCACCGATCCTGACGTCCGTCGCCGTCACGCAGTCCCGAATGCCATCCTCCCAATATTCACGCTCGTCGTGATCAGCGTCGGATTCATCTTGGGTGGCGCCATTGTGATCGAGACGGTGTTTTCGTGGCCGGGCATTGGGTTGCTCACGTACGAGGCGATCCAAACTCTCGACTACCCCGTGCTTCAGGGCGTTTTCCTTCTCAGCAGCGCGGCGGTGATCGTTGCGAGCCTCGTGGCTGACATCACCTACGGATTCCTCGACCCACGAGTGGACGAGATATGAGTTCGCTTTCGTGGGCCCGTCGGCGCCGCAGCCTCAGCCAGTTCTGGCAGGCCTTCCGGCACAACAAGCGCGGCATGATCGGCCTTGCGATACTCGCCTTCTTCACTCTCGCCGCGCTGCTTGCGCCACTACTCGTCGAAAGCGACGACATTGATCCCGCTTTCGCACCCGGCCAGCCCACTCAGCCCCCCAGCGCCGCTGTGCCCTTGGGTACTGACCTATTCGGGCGATCGGTAGTGCAACTCCTGCTCGTCGGTGCACGCGTCTCCTTGACCGTCGGGGTCCTTGCGACGCTCGGGGCCGTCATCATTGGCGCTGCCATGGGCATCCTGGCCGGCTACTACGCGGGTAGGCCTTTGGGGACGGCGCTCACAGCGTTGACCGACTGGTTCCTGGTCATCCCCTGGCTGGTCCTGGCGATCGTCCTAGCGGCCATTCTCGGACCGACCCTGCTCAACGTCATCGTCGTCATCGCGGTCACGTCATGGGCGCTTACTGCGCGACTCGTGCGGGCTCAGACATTGTCCGTGCGGGAACAACCCTTCATTGAGCGGGCACGGGCCCTCGGAGCCACGAACGCTCGGATCCTCGGGAAGTACGTCTTGCCAGAGGTTTCCCCGATCATCATCGCCCAGGGCGTGCTGACAGTTGCCATCGCGATCCTCTCCGAGACCACGCTCTCACTTCTCGGGCTGGGTGATCCCACCTCGATGTCATGGGGCCGGATCATCGAGGAAGCATTCCAGTCCGGTGCCATGTCCAACGGCTACTGGTGGTGGATCATCCCCCCGGGGGTCTGCGTCATCCTGGTTACGCTGTCATTCACATTTGTTGGCTATGCACTGGAAGAGACGCTCGACCCACGACTCAGACGAGGTTGATCGCATGAACCCATTTCACCGTGACGGCGAGTGGCTGAAGGCAGCGCTCCATACCCACTCGACTGTGAGTGACGGCACTCTCGCGCCTGATCGGCTCGTGCAGTCCTATGTCGAGGCAGGGTTCGACATCGTCGCGATCACCGATCATTGGCGCCTCACACAGCCCAACGCACGTGACGACGTCATCCTGGTGCCCGGTGCTGAGCTCGGTTTCGACATGATCGCCCCCGCCTATCCACGTCAGTCCGCTGAGTTCCTCGTCTACGGCCTGACCGACATTCCTGAGGACCCGGGTGGGGATCGATCCAACTGGTACTTCAGCGACGAGGACAACTACGAAGTCCGAACCTTCCCATCGCTCTCGGAGGGCACGAAGTGGGCTGCTGGCCAAGGGGCGGTCACCTACGTCGCCCACCCGTACTGGAACCAGCTTCCCCCGCAGGAACTGATGGCAATGGAGGGATACACGGGCATTGAGGTCTTCAACGGTTCCGCGGAACTTGAGTGTGGGCGCGGCGACTCTTCACCCTGGTGGGACCTGCTACTCGGCGAAGGTCGGGAGGTCTTCGGGATCGCCACGGATGACCAGCATTACCCGCTCTTCGAGCTAGGGACTGCGTGGACCATGCTCAACGTGGCCGAGAGGTCACCGGCAGCCGTGCTTGATGCCCTGCGGACCGGGGCTTCCTACTTCTCGCATGGTCCCAGCATCTACGACGTCTCCGACCAAGACGGGGGCATGGAGATCACGTGTTCCCCGGCGAGGTCCATTCGCCTCCAGACTGAGGAGGAGTTCGGCGCGTGCGTCACGGTCGGTCGCGCTGGCCGTCGTATGGGACAGATCCTGGAAACGGACGGACGAGGGCTCATCACGAGGGCCTTCGTCGAAGGAGCGGCCGAACGCCGCTACCGACGGGTCGTCATCGTGGACGAGCACGGGAATCGTGCGTGGAGCAATCCGCTCTAGTGATCCGTCACCGGGTCAGCGCAAGACTCAGCGCCCCGCTCGGAAGACCCAATTCGCGTTCCGCTCCTGCCCGAGACCACGCATCGGCCTCGCCGAGTGAGATGACATCGCCGTGGGCGACGACCTGGAGGGCAAGGCCATCCAGCAGGGACAGGATCCGCCAGGACACCGCATCAACGTCATCGCATGCCATGGATCCATCGGCCACCCCTTGGCCGATGATGCTCGCAAGCAGGGCCTGCCACTCCTCGTTGAGTCGGCGTGAGATGCGCTGCAGCGCGGGGCGCCTGGCAGCCTCCGACCACGCATCGAGCCAGGTCTGGATGCCCTGGTCATCATCTCGGGCGTAGACATCGAAGAACACCCGGAGCCTGCCGATCGCGTCATCAACGCCAGCAAGAGCGCCACGCACACGCTCGAGGTCCTCACGCGCGACCTGCTCGAAGGCCTCGGCGAGGAGATTGTCCATGGATGAGTAGTAGTGGTGGATGAGCCCGCTGGACGTGCCGAGTTCGGCCGCGACGTCGCGGACCGTCGTGGCGGCGATGCCCTGCCGCGCCATCACCGCACGGGTGGCCGCGACGATGGTCAGCCGACGCTCGTCAGGGTTCATCCGGGCCATGTGAGAACGTTAAAGCCTATTGCGCGCGTGTCCAATATCAATCTAGGCTGGGCAGCGTGCCGGGCGGCGCCCCCCGCCGCCCGGCACCCTTTCCCCCACGCCCGAGTCTCGTGACGGCGGACCGCGCTCGACCAGGAGGCGCCATGCTCAAGCAGACCCCGCTCCACC
>JBEGMG010000005.1:0-3221 GCA_041183165.1 Actinomycetota bacterium
CGCGCGACCTCGGTCCAGGTGTAGCGCTCCCGCACGAGTGCGGCGGCGCGTTGGCCCATCGCGCGCGCAGCGGGGATGTCGGCGAGCAGGGTGCGGAGTGCTGCGGCAAGTTCATCGGCCGAGCAGGCCGTCTCGAGTGCCGCTCCCGCGCGGGCAGCCTCGGGAAAGTGGCAGGTCGTCGTGATTACGGTCGCAAGCCCGCAGGCCATCGCCTCGAGCACCGCCACCGAGAACCCCTCGTACCGGCTCGGCAGGACGAACGCGTCGGCATCGGCGAGCGCCTGCCACTTCGCCGTGCCGAACAGCGGTCCGGTCAGGTGGACCGATGCCCCCAGACCGAGTTCGAGGACTAGGCGCTCGGTGGCGACCTGGGCACCGTAGTCGGGTCCTGCGATCACGAGGTGCGCTCCGGGGACCTGCCCCAGCACCTGGCCGAAGGCAGGTACGAGCAGATCGAGGCCCTTCTCAGGGTGGAGCCGTGACAGGAAGAGGGCCATCGGTGCATCACCGATGCCCAGTCGTGACCGCAGCGCGCCGCGCTCGGGCCGGGCGGCACAGTCCCGCAGGTCGATGCCGTTGGGGATGACCGCGCGTGGCGGGTCGAGGCCGAGCAGGCCCACATCGTCGCGCTCGCGCTCATTGAGGACATGCAGCAGGGCCGCATGATCGAGCATGGATCGAACGCCCAGTCGCATGGCGAGCCGTTTCTTCAGGGCCTTCTGCGCCAGGAACTTCGGCGCGAGCGTCCCATGTGGGCAGACCACGAACGGGACCGACAACGCCGTGGCACTGCGGGCCATGGCAAGCAGCAGTGGATCCCAGACGCCATGCAGGTGCACGACATCGGCATCGCGGACCAGGTGGTCGAGCCGGCTTCCGGCATAGCCGCGAAGGCCCGGATCGCGGACGAGCTCGGTGGCGACTCCCAGTTCAGCGAGTCGCGCCAGGTTGGCCCGCGTCGGTGCCGCGTCGGGGTCCCGGCCGGTGCAGCTCACCACCCTCGTCGGGCCGATCGACGCGCGGGCCGCCGCGAGGCCCATGACCACGGCAGTCGGCCCGCCGTACGACGGATCGATCGAGGTGACGGCGTGGACGACGCGCATGCGGGCCGCCAGTGTAGGCCCGCGGTCGCCGGGCGTGACCGGCGGCTCAGTCGCAGCTGCCCCAGCCTGCGAGCAGCAGGCCCAGGTCACCGCCGTCGATCGCGCCGTTGCCATCCAGGTCGGCGAAGGAACAACCTCCGTTGGGACCGCAGGGGCCCCAGTAGCCGATCAGGATGCCGACATCGGAGCCGTTGCGGATCCCGTCGAGATTGATGTCGCCCACGCAATCGCAGATCTCGGTGGTGCCCGTGGCCGTGACGATGCCCTGCACGTTCGAGAAGGTGTTGTTGCACACCTGCGTATCGGCCAGGACGCAGTTCGCGGCCGGACCGGCCGATCGCAGGCCTCCCGCACCGACGGCGACGGGGTCACCGCTGCGGTTGCCGCTGATGAGGCAACCGCTGATCGTCAGGGTCCCGGTCGTGGTGCCGCTGCTCCAGTTCCAATCGACCGCGGAGCCGTCGATGAAGCTCTTGTTCTGCGTGATGGTGCAGCCGGTCAGTGCGATCCCCTCGCCGGTCGCACGGGGACCCGCCGCACCGAAGGCGGCTCCCGATCCCTCGCCGGCGGTGTTCTGGTCCAGCAGGCAGTTCGAGACCGTTCCGGAACTACGGAAGTAGAGGATGCCGCCGACGCCGTTCTGCGCCGCGTTGAACTGGAACTGGGAATCACGGATGTCCGAGCGGCTCTTGTAGATGTACGCGGCACCGCCGTTGCCCGAGCGGCAGTACTGGAACCGGCAGCCGTCGATCGACGCGGAGGTGTTCATGAACAGCGCTCCGCCGCCGACGAAGTTGGCGGTCGAACCCGGCAGGTAGGAGCCGAAGTTGCCCTCGGTGAAGGTGATGCCCTCGACGCCGCAATAGCCCGGCTGGCCCGGACCGGCGAGTTCAACCTCGCTGCCGTACCGGAGGATCGACGAGCCGCTGGGCAGCGGGAGGCCGTTCAGGATCGTCTGTCCGATGCCCGCGCCGCGGAGCAACACCCGCTGGTCGAGCACGCGGATGCCGGAAGCAAGATTATAGGTACCAGCCGCAAGTTGAACGATGCGGAACTCACCTGAGGGAGTCGAGTCGATGGCTGCCTGGATCACGGCAGCGTCGTCCGAGCCGGAGGCGTCCACGGTCACGGTCTGGGCCGCATCATCGATGCAATTACCGTCAAGATCAGTGGATGTGGCGGGGCAGCCTGCGAGAGCCTGGGTCGATCCGACGGCCAAGCCAAGGGCAACGATGGAGCAGGTGGTCTTCATGGTGCATCGTCTTCGACACCCCTCATGGGGGTGGATTCAGCGCACCGGGGAGGTCTCTCAACGCGCAGCGTGGGTGCTGGCCGCAGCGATCGCGGCATCGACCTTCGAGGGGTCCTTGCCGCCGGCCTGCGCGACATCGGGCTTGCCGCCGCCGCCGCCGCCACACGCGACGGCAGCGACCTTGACCCATTCGCCGGCCTTGAGGCCCTTGTCGATCCAGGCCTTCGGGCACGCTGCGACGATCGCGACCTTGCCTGCATCCTGGTCGACGCCGAGCAGCATGACGGGGCAATCGATGAGCGAAGCCTTGGCGCAGTCGAGGGCCGCCAAGAGCGCCTGGCCGTCGCCCGAGGCGAGCCGGGCGACCAACGGGCCACCCGGATGCCGCGCGACCAGGTCGCGCACCTCGGCGACCGCCTGCTCGCGCTCGACCTTCTCGTTGGCCTTGCGGCTCTCCTTCACGCGCTCCCGCAGCGCCTCGATCATCGGCGCGAGCGCCGCCCGATCGGAAGCGCCCAGGCCGAGTGACCCTTCCAGGCGCACGATCTCGTTGACCTCGCCCGCAAGCGCCGACGGATCGAGCCGGGCGGCTGCCGTGCAGCGCTCGCCGAGCGACTGCGCCGCCAGGCGCGAGGCCTTCGCCGCCGCGCCGGTGAGCGCGAAGACGCGTCGCACGCCCGCAGCGAGCGCGCCCTCGCTGGCCAGCACGAAGTCCATGAGCTCGGCCGTGTTGGCCACGTGCGTGCCGCCGCAGAACTCGGTGCTCTGCAGGCGCCAGGCAGCGTCGCCCGGGGCCGCCAGCAAGGCATCGACGGAGGCGCCGATGCTGACCACGCGCACCGGATCCGGGTACCGCTCGCCGAAGA
>JBEGMG010000006.1:0-3366 GCA_041183165.1 Actinomycetota bacterium
CCCTCTCCGCGGTGGTGGCCGCTCGCCTCGAGATGTACACGGCCAGCCTCACGACGCTTGCCACCTCTCCCATGCTCGACGACATCGACGACGTCCAACAATTTCAACTGCACGCTCGCCCTGTTGCCGAGTACCTGGGCGGGGACATCGTCGTGATTGGACCCGATCTCGACCACCCAGTAGGGACCCACATCAGTGCTGTGGGGACGCCCATCCCAGACAAGGTTCCGAGTGACGTCCAAAGGGCCCTAGCACCGGCAGTGTCGTCAGTCTTTGGAGGAGGTTCACGCGGAGTATCAAACCTCTTCCTTGAACCCGTATCGAAGCGCTTGATGCTCGTGGTCATGGTCCCGGTCGAGCGGTCCGGCCGCGCTCGCAGAGCGCTGGCCCTCATCATCGGGTCTCTGGCCATCCAGGAGCTCCTCGTGGCTCAGGCTCTGCCCTCAGGTACCTTCGTCGCCGTCGCCGACGGAGAAAGGCGGATCCTTGCCTCCACCGCGGCTGTCCCTCGACCGGTTGTTGGCAGCGCAGCCCCCCACTGGATGGATGATGTTATCGGGGACAGGCGGAGTGGACTATTCGTCGGGCCCGGGTTGAGTGGTCATGACAACGTCTATGCCGTCGAGGCAATCGACCACGCTCCCGCGTGGCGGATCGCTGTCGCACAGCGGTACTCATCCCAGGGTGAAACCGCCTGGCGAGGCATCCGGTGGTCCATCGCCGGAGTGGGTACGATCGGACTGGCAATGGCGGTCGCTGCCTGGCTCATCCGGCAGGAGAGCGTCAAGGTTTCACGAACCGAGGCGGCGGTATTGCGGGCCAGCCAGGCGTCCATAGAGCGGCTGCACCGAGGCCTGCCGACCGTGATCTACCTACGTGACGTGGCGGAGACCGGCCAGTCGCGGCTGCTGTACCGCGGCGGTGACCTTGAGGCGGTGCTGGGGTGGCCCGCCCGGACGTTCGATGGACTCGACTCCTATCGGGAATGGACTGACATGGGCGAAGAGGTCGAGAGTGCCTTCCTGCGAGCGGTGCTTCGCGATGGCACCGGCCGGATCGAGTATCGGATGTGGCAGCCCGACGGCTCGAGGCGCTGGCTGCGGGTCAACGCTCGGCGTCTGACCTGTAGACCAGGGCATGGAGGGGAGCTGGTCGGGTACGTCCAGGACATCTCCGCCGAGAAGGCTGCCGAAGCCCAGACCCTTGCGGTAGCCCGACTTACGGCCCTCGGAGAGATCTCAGGAGCGCTCGTGCACGAGCTCCGGCAGCCCCTCGCGACCATCGCCGGCGCGGCAGAGAACGCACGCGAGGACGCGCAGGAGCTCGGTGCGTCGCATATCGACGGTCGCCTCAAGCGCATCTGCGACCAAGCGCATCATGCTTCAGAGGTCCTCCGCAGCCTGTGGCGCTTTACGCGCGGCGTCGTCGACGCCTCCGAGATGGAGGACGTGCCTCTCGCCGCGATCGTCAACCGATGCCTGGAGGTCGCTGACGTCGCCCTCCGCTCTGCCTCCATCGAGGTCCGCGTGGACCTGGGAGGCAAGGCTGCACCACTCGTTCGCGCCCACCCTGCCCTTCTGGAGCAGGTCCTGTCGAACCTCATCCACAACGCCCACGACGCGCTCGTCACCCGGCCGCCCTCCCTGAGGAGGTGCATATCCATTCGAGCCACGCGCTCCGACGCGGCCGTGGCTCAACTGATCGTCGCCGACACGGGGGGGGGCATCTCCCAGGCCATCCTGCCCCGCCTCTTCTCACCCTTTCTCACGACCAAATCCCGAAACCAGGGCACCGGTCTGGGGTTGTGGATCAGCCACTCACTGCTCGTCGGGATGGGAGGCACGATTGCAGCGCGAAATGCGCCTGACGGTGCGGTATTCGAGGTCACTCTCCCACTGGGGGGAATGCAGCATGCAGCCAGCCGCAGTGCGGCTTCGGGGCCAGCATCCGGAAGTCTAGTGGATAAGCTCCGACGGAAGCGTCCGTGAGGGGCTCCCCCGCTCGGGGCGGGAGTGCATTGCGCCGCGCCGACGTGATGGACGTCGTGCAGATGTCGCGTCCAGAGGGGCTTCGCCTGTCCCTGCCGGTTACGGCCTCTCCGCCCCGTCCCACGGGTCGATCAGTGCGACGCCGCAACCCTCGTAGTCGTCGGTGTTGCGGGTGGCCACCCTGGCGCCACGAGCGCGGGCGAGGGCGGCGATCTGGCAGTCGAACTGGCTGATGGGGCGACCGGCGGCGCGGCGCATGGCGACGATGACGGCATGGGCGCTGGCGACTCCGCGATCGAAGGGCAGGATGCGGTCGTGGAAATCCTCGTCCAGCATGGCGTCGATGGCGGCGCCGAGCGCGGTGCGGCGACGACCGGCCGGCAGGATCGCCACGCCGTGACGCAATTCGGCTTCGCCGACCGCCGTGAAATAGACGCTCGGCCCGTCCTGCGCGGCCAGCCATGTCTCGACCTGCGGCGCGGGTGTCGGCCGCAGCAATTCGGAAAGCACGTTTGTGTCGAGAACGATCATGCGCGCTTCCCACCAAGGCGCGGCGGCTCGCGCATCGCCTCCCGCGCGGGCAGGTCAGGCTCCACACCACCCAACGGCGCCATGCGTGCACAGATGGAAGCCGCGAGATTGCGCGGCATCGCCGGTTCGCTCACCACATGGCGGAGGATTTCGCGGTCCTCTTCCTCCACCGAGCGTCCATGCCCGGCCGCGCGGATACGCAGGCGGCGCTTCAGGTCGTCTTCAAGGTTGCGGATCGTGATGCTGGCCATGACGTCCCTACTGGGCAATGAGATGTTAAGCGTTGATTGCATCGCAATCAATTCCCCCAGGCGTTTGGTAGACCCGGCGCACAGGTTTTGCTCGGGCTGTAGATCAGGGGTGCGGATGCCTGGCGTCTCCTGAGCGAGACCTGGATAGCGGTTTGGGATGCCGCATGCGGAAGCCTGCGGCGCGCTGTCCCGCAGCTCACCAGAGCCATGAGCGAGGGGTGGACTGCCGAGCTACCGCTGCCGATAGTTCCACTTGCTACTGACTGACTGTCGCGAGGGGGCACAGACGACGATAATGTCATACGCGATCCTCAGTGCTGCGCGCGCCCTCGGCGTGATCGCGGCCGTGCTTGTCTCGAGCTTTGCAGCAGCGACGCCAGCCTCTCCAGAGGGCGGCACACCGCGGCCCTGCACGCAGACGCCACACAGCCAGACCCTCGCCCAAGGCCCAGTCAGCTGTAGCTGCTCCGCTGAGGCCGCCGCTAGTGGTCCGATCTGGGGCACGGACACCTACACTGAAGACAGCGCCACCTGTCGCGCTGCCTTGCACGCTGGGGCCATCCCGGTGGAGGGCGGCACGGTCACCGTCCTGCGTG
>JBEGMG010000007.1:0-3857 GCA_041183165.1 Actinomycetota bacterium
GCCGCCAAGGTGCGCATGCTCGCGGCGCTCGGGCGTGACCTGAACGTGCGTCAGGAAAAGGCGCTCCTTCGCATGATGGAGCGCGGTTCGACGGGATTCGAGGGCGGCATGACGGCCTCGAAGTACATGGCCATCACGCGCGCAAGCCCCGCGACCGCCACGCGCGACCTGGCCGGGCTCGCGGAGCTCGGCGCACTGGTGCCGCACGGCGCACGCCGCCACATGCGCTACGAACTGCAGCTGCCGGTCCGCCACGTGCCGACCATCACGGTGCTGCCGACTGGAGCGATCGTGGAGACGGTGCCACCCCCCTGACCACCGACGCCACGCGGAAGTCGCGGTCGCCGGGGCGGATGGCGAGCGTGACGGTGCAGTCGCGGATTGCACACAACCCGACGGTATCCTCGTTGAACGTGGGTCCTTCTGATCCAACGAGTCCTGTCCCGGAAGGCCACCGATGGCCGGCACCGGACAATCCGACGCCTCCCCCTGCCCAGCCTGCCGCTGTTCGTCAGGCGGGCAGGGTCGTGGCGGGCTTCACGCTGATCGATCGCCTCGATCGCGACTCTGGGAACGCCTTCGGTGAAGTCTGGCTCGCCCAAGCGAGTGAGCCATTCCAGCGCGTCGCGATCAAGTTCGTCAGACCGGATCGTGCAAGGCCGGACATCGTCCGCCGCTTCGCCGAGACCGAGTCCTCGGCGATGGCTCGCCTGAACCATCCGTACATCGCCCAGTTCAAGCAGTTCGGCCACGACCTGGGTGAACCCTTCATCGTCATGGAGTACGTCGCCGGCGCGCCGATCTGCGCGTTCTGCGACCAGCACAGGCTTGGCATCCGCGAGCGGCTGGCGCTGATGGCCAAGGTGTGCGAAGCCGTCCAGGCGATCCACTCCGCGAACCTCATCCATCGTGACCTGAAGCCCCAGAACATCCTGGTGACGTGGGACCGAGCGACGGCGGGAAGCGAACCGGTCCCCAAGCTGATCGACTTCGGTCTCGCGCGCAGCGACAACCCTGATGCGCCCATCGCCGCATCGGTCGTCTCACACATGGGCCTCTGGGGCACGCCCGCATACGCCAGCCCGGAGCAGCACCAGAGGCTGCGGGCCGAGGAGATCGGCAAGGAAGCCGACATCTACGCACTCGGGTCCGTGCTCTTCGAACTCATGACCGGTGTGACCCCGGTCCACGGCTTCTGCAGCGATGAACGACTCACACCGGGCCAGCGGGAGGAGCTCCTTCGGACGGCAGACCGTCCCGGCGCGAAGGACGCCTTCCAAGCACTTGGTGCGGGACGAGAGCGCATCGCGCTTGCACGGGGTGCATCCGTCGAGTCCCTCACGGCCATCCTCGGCAGCCGCGTGACCCATGTGCTGGACAAGGCACTCCGCTTCCAGCCATCGGATCGATTCAGCTCGGCCCGCATCATGGCTGCCGACCTACGAGCCATCCTCGAGGAGCGGGACTTCGCCGAAGCCGCCCTGGAAACCGGGTGGGAGCGCACCCGGCGCACCTACCGCCGCCACAGACCCCTCTGGATCGCCACGGGCGCTGCCGTGGTCGCGCTCGCAGCCGGGGCAACGCTCTCGACCTGGTTCTGGATCGTGGCGGCGAATCAGAGGGACACGGCCCAGCGGACCCTCGACTTCCTGACGAGTGACGTGCTCGACCCGCCTGACGAACTCGGTGAGCAGGACCTCGGGCTTCTCGATGTGCTGCGTCTCGCCGTCCCGAACATCGATGGCGCCTTCGATGGCGACCCGTCCGCCGAAGCCCGCGTTCGACTTGCCATCGCGCGTTCTGCGGCGGCACTCGGCTCGTTCGAGCTCGCCACGGCCCAAGCGGACCAGGCGCACGTGCTTTCGGAGTCGATCGTCGACGCGGCGCTTGCCGCCGAAGCGAAGCAGGTCAGCCTGGAGGTCGAGTCACGGCAAGTCCTGCGTTCAGGAACCGTGGATGAAGCCGAGGAGTTGCTCAGCCGCCTGCGCGCCGAGCGGGGCAACGACGATCCCGCCGTGCTGGGGACCATGCTGCAGGTGGCCAACCTCCACAAGAAGCGCGCAGGGCAGGATGCCGCCAGCTGTGATCGAGCCGCCGCCCTGTATGGAGACCTGCTCGCCCTGCGGACCGATCGCGACGGCCCCGATGCCCTGGCCACCCTGATCGTGCGCCACAACATGAACCTGCTCCACCGCATCAAGGCACGGAAGCTGAACGGCGTCGATCGGGCTCGCGCCTTGGAAGCGTCGCTCAACGATCGACTCCTGATCTGCCGTGACACCGAAGCGGCTCTCGGCGACGGGCACTGGCAGTCCATCGCCTCGCGCGCGGAATGGCTGGGGCTCCTGGCCGACCTGTCGCGCTTCGATGAGGCCGTGCGGGGCTACCCATCCACGATCGACGACATGGATCGTGCCCTCGGGCCCGCGAACTGGCGCACCATCGAAACCACCGCTCGTTACGGACGCGCCCTGATGAAGCGTGCCGGCGAACGTCCGGAGCCCCACTCCCTGCAGCCTGCATGCGACCTCCTCGCCAGTGCGCTGGAGGGCTACCGCCGCTTCAATGCCGACAGCGACGATCACCTGAAGTGTGCGAAGTGGCTGATTGAGTGCCTTGAGTCAGCCAAGGACATCGAGGCTGCACGGTGGTACCTGGCACGAACGGAACGGCTGCTGGCCGACCGCCCTGCAGCCGCACCCGGAAGTCGCGCAGAGTTTGCTGATTTCGCGTCCACGTTCCGCACGGCGCATCCCAGCCAGCCGACAGGCTCACCCTGAGTCAAGCAGATCAGGGGCTGCGCACCAGTCGAAGGCCGACCGAGAGTCAGGGGGACCTCGCCACGCGGAAACCGGCCTCCTTGTACGAGGTCGATGGACCGCTGAAGTCGCGATTGGACGCACGGAGTATCTCCGAGTTGTGGACCCAGCCGCCGCCGCGCAACACGCGAGAAACGCCGCCAGCCGGCCCGAACGGATTCGTCGCTGGGCTCGATGCGTAGTAGCTGCTTGAGTACCAGTCGTTCACCCACTCCCACACATTCCCAGACATGTCGTGCAAACCGAAGCCGTTGCCGCCCTTGCCCCCCACGGGGCGGGTCTGGCTGTTCGAGTTCAAGGTGTACCAGGCGATGTTTCCCACCAGGGTGTCATTGTTCGTGCCGTTCAGGTAGCCCGTGAAATCGTGGAAGGCCGTCGTCGTGCCAGCGCGGTAGGCGTACTCCCACTCCGCTTCCGTCGGCAGCCGCATGCCCGCCGCCATGAAGCCGCCTGAGCCGGCGATCTGGTTCCAACTCACTTGTTCCACCGGTCGGTTGGGAACTTGCGACGCCGGGACCTGCGCACTGGCGCTCTTGAAAAAGCTCGGGTTGCTGCCCATCCGAGCCTGCCACTGCGCCTGGGTCACTTCGTATCGCCCCAAGTAGAACGGCTGCGTCAGGGTCACCGCGTGGACGGGGTTCTCGATGGAGCCGCAGGAGTGCGACTGGGACGCACTGCACCCCATCTGGAAACTCCCCGGCGGAATCAGCAGCATCTCGATCTGCGTAGCCGTGTCGCGAACGCGCCAAGCCAAGCCCGTCGCCCTGATCGCGGCGCGCAAGGTCTCATCCCACACGACCGCCGGGTCAGGTTCCGCCTCGATCAGCGTCGCCCAGGACGGGACCACGGCCGTGTACGTGAACGCCCCAGCGAGCGATGCCGTGCCGCCCGGCGTCGTGATGGCCACGGTCACGGCAGTGACCGTGGTCGCGTTGATGACCTGCACGCTGCTGGCCGCCACGCCGCCAACCGTGACCCCCGTGGCCCCGAGCAGATTCGTTCCGGTGAGCGTGATCAGCGTGCCACCGGCCGTTGGCC
>JBEGMG010000008.1:0-5359 GCA_041183165.1 Actinomycetota bacterium
GTACTCGGGTCCGCGCTCTCGAGCAAGATCCCGAGTGGACCGGCCGAGGAGCCCGGGGAGTTCCGCTGAGTCGTAGTTGACCAGTCCGCGAGCGATCGTGTGGCCGTTTTCGTCGAGAAGGTCCACCGGGTCACCTGCTGTGAACTCACCCTCCACTTGCGTGACACCTGCGGGAAGTAGTGAGGCGCGACGCACGGTGACCGCACGAGCGGCTCCGGCGTCGAGGTGGAGTCGCCCCTGGGGCGTGCTGGCATGTCCGAGCCACAGGAGGCGCGTGGGAGTACGGCGACCCGTGGGGAGGAATACGGTCCCCGTGTCGTGGCCGGCCAGCGCCTCACGGGCGGATCCCGCGTGGGCGAGGACCACGGGGATTCCCGCGGCCGTCGCGATGCGCGCGGCCTCGACCTTGGTCGCCATGCCGCCCAGGCCTACGCCGGATCCCACGCCGCCGATGGACACATCGGACAGGTCGGCCATGTCGTGCACCTCGGGGATGAGACGGGCATCGCCCTTACCCGGGGGACCGTCGTAGAGGCCATCGACATCGGAGAGCAGCACGAGCGCATCGGCACGGACCAGGTGAGCGACCAGGGCAGCGAGGCGATCGTTGTCGCCGAGGCGGATCTCATCGGTGGCCACCGTGTCGTTCTCATTGACGATCGGCACGACGCCCATCTCGATGAGCCGGTCCAGGGTGCGCTGAGCATTGCGGTAGTGGGTGCGGCGCGTCATGTCATCTGCCGTGAGAAGCACCTGGCCGACCGTGATGTCACGTGCCGCGAAGGACAGGGAGTACTGCGCGAGCAGCACCCCTTGGCCGACACTTGCCGAGGCCTGTTGTGTCGCCAGATCACGGGGGCGACGACTCAGCCCCAGCATGGGGAACCCGGTCGCGATCGCACCACTGGAGACGAGGATCACCTGGCTGCCGACGGCGACCCGGTCAGCGACGACATCGACGAGTTGCGTGATGCGCTCGACGTCGACACCTCCACCCGACTTCGTGAGCGACGACGAACCCACCTTGACGACGATGCGGCGCGCGTCACCCACGGCCGACCGCGTCGCGCGGGGACTCACCAGTCCTCCAGGCGCCGATCGGTGCCGCGCGGACCCGTCGCCGCCGGACCGCCCGCGGTGATGGTCGGCTCCCAGTCGAACACCACGGCATCATCGCCGGGCCCGATGACGACGGTGCTGCCGGGGGCGGCACCCTGCGCGAGGAGTTGCTCCTCGACGCCGAGGCGCGCAAGTCGATCCGCGAGGTAGCCGACGGCTTCCTCGTTGGCGAAGTCGGTCTGCCGCACCCACCGCTCCGGGCGTGTGCCCGTCACGCGGTACATCGGCTCCCCGGTCTCGGGGTGGACCTCGCGGCGTACCTCGAAGCCGGTGTCATCGACGGCGGGCGGCGTGATGATGATGCGCGTGGGTGTGACATCGGCGGTCGCGACCCGGTGCTCGGCGACGAGGGCAGCCATCGCGAAGGAGAGTTCGCGCAGGCCCTCGTGACTCACGGCGGAGACCTCGAAGGCGGGAAGCCCGCGCTCGGCCAGCAGCGGCGCCACCATGTCCGCGACGAGACGACCATCGGGCAGGTCGATCTTGTTGAGGGCGACGAGACGGGGCCGATCGGCGAGCCCACCGTACGCCGCAAGCTCCGCCTCGATGATGTCGAGATCGGCGAGCGGCTCACGGTCGGACTCCAGCGACGCCGCGTCGATGACATGGACGATCACCGAGCAGCGCTCGATATGGCGCAGGAACTCAAGCCCAAGACCCTTGCCTTCGCTGGCGCCGGGGATGAGCCCGGGGACGTCGGCGATCGTGTAGGTCACATCACCGGCCGTGACGACGCCGAGGTTGGGCACCAGCGTCGTGAAGGGGTAGTCGGCGATCTTGGGCCGCGCCTGCGACAGCGCCGCGATGAGGCTGGACTTGCCGGCGCTGGGATAGCCGACGAGCGCCACGTCGGCGACGGACTTGAGCTCGAGGACGACGTCGTGGTGCTCCCCCGGCTCGCCCTTCAGCGCGAAGCCCGGAGCCTTGCGCCGCTGAGATGCGAGAGCGGCGTTGCCGAGACCGCCTCGTCCACCGCGCGCGACGACGTAGGTCGTGCCATTGCCCGTGAGGTCCGCGAGGATCTCGCCTTGGCCATCGAGGACCACGGTGCCGTCGGGCACGGCGAGAATGACGTCTTCCCCATCCGCGCCATTGCGATTCGAGCCCTGGCCCGGCTTGCCACTGGTGGCGCGCTGGTGCGGGCGGTGATGGAAGCCGATGAGGGTGGTGACGCTGGGGTCTACGACGAGGACGACATTGCCGCCGCGCCCGCCGTTGCCGCCGTCGGGACCGCCGAGGGGCTTGAACTTCTCACGATGGACCGAGGCGCAACCGTGACCGCCATCGCCAGCAGTGGCGTGCAGGTCGACCCGGTCGACGAAGGTGGTCATCGCTCAGGCCTTTCGATGCGGTCGTGAGGACCGCGAAACGTCAGGCGTCGACGACGATGTTGACGACGCGGCGTCCGCGGAAGGTACCGAACTCAACGCGGCCGGCGCTGAGTGCGAAGAGGGTGTCGTCCTTGCCACGGCCGACGTTGAAGCCGGGATGGAAGTGAGTGCCACGCTGGCGCACGATGATCTCGCCGGCGTTGACGGCCTGGCCACCGAAGCGCTTCACACCGAGCCGCTGGGCATTGGAGTCGCGGCCGTTCTTGGAGCTGGATGCGCCCTTCTTATGAGCCATGAGTCACGCCTTCGCCTTCGTGATGTCGGTGACCTTGACGCGCGTGAGGTCCTGACGGTGGCCCTGACGGCGACGGTAGCCGGTCTTGTTCTTGTAGCGGAGGATGCGGATCTTGGGGCCGCGCTCGTGACCGACGACCTCGGCCTTGACGGAGATGCCCGCGAGCTTCGCGGGGTCGGTGGTCACGGCGCCATCGTCGACGAGCATGAGGGCGGGAAGGGTCACGGTGGAGCCAGGCTCAGCCTCGACGCGGTCCATGACGACGACGTCGCCGACAGCGACCTTCTCCTGCCGGCCTCCGGCGCGGACGATGGCGTACACGTGGTGCTCCTCGGGGTGGTCGGCCCAGATGGGCCGGGGGGCGCCGCAGCGCCGAGGGGAAAGGCTACCCGACGGGCCCCTCCAGGGGCCAATCCGGGTCGGCCCGACAGGGGCGGCTGGGGGAGGAGTCTGGATCCGTACGCAGAAATGTGACTTTTCTGGCCCGACAACCCTCATTCTCACGTACGAAGAACGAAGCCGACCAGCCTCAGGCCTCGACGACCTCGACCGACCCGTCACCCTCGGCGGCCCCGAGGGATTTGGCGATGACGTCGGCGGGATCCACGCCCTTGCCCTTGCGCTTGCCCGCCTTGGCGATGACCGGCTTGGCCTCGGGCTCCGGCAGGTGGAGGGACACATGGTGGCCGCGGCCGCCGCAGGAGTCGCACGTGGTCGAGAAGACCTCGAGCAGCCCCTGGCCGATGCGCTTGCGCGTCATCTGGACCAGGCCCAGCGAGGTGACCTCGGCGACCTGGTGCTTGGTGCGGTCACGGCCGAGGCACTCCACGAGCCGGCGCAGGACGAGATCGCGGTTGGACTCCAGCACCATGTCGATGAAGTCCACGACGATGATGCCGCCGATATCGCGCAGCCGGAGCTGACGCACGATCTCCTCGGCCGCCTCGAGGTTGTTCTTGGTGACGGTCTCCTCGAGGTTGCCACCCTGGCCGACGAACTTGCCGGTGTTGACGTCGATGACCGTCATCGCTTCGGTGCGATCGATGACGAGGGAGCCACCGGACGGCAGCCACACCTTGCGATCGAGTGCCTTGGTGAGCTGCTCCTCGACGCGGTACGCAGCGAAGACGTCCTTGGTGTCCGTCCACGTCTCCACGCGCGCGGCAAGGTCGGGGGCATCGGCGTCGACGTAGGCGCGAACGTCCTTGGCCACGCCCGATCCGGAGACGACGAGCTTGGCGAAGTCCTCGTTGAAGACATCGCGGATGACCTTGACGGCGAGATCAGGCTCGGCGCTGAGCTGGGCCGGAGGCTGGGCCTTGGCCGCCGCCTGCTCGATCTCCTCCCACTGCGCCTGGAGGCGCTGCACGTCGCGCGTGAGCTCCTCTTCGCTGGCGCCCTCCGCGGCCGTGCGGACGATGACGCCCGCACCCTCGGGCATGACCTTCTTGAGGATGCTCTTGAGCCGGGTGCGCTCGGTGTCGGGAAGCTTGCGCGAGATGCCGGTCATGGAGCCATCGGGCACGTAGACGAGATACCGGCCCGGCAGCGACACTTGGCTCGTGAGACGCGCGCCCTTCTGGCCGATCGGGTCCTTGGTGACCTGCACGAGCACGGGATCGCCGGACTTCAGCGCCATCTCGATACGTCGCGGCTGGCCCTCGAGGCCAGCGGCATCCCAATTGACCTCGCCGGCGTAGAGCACGGCGTTGCGTCCGCGGCCGATGTCGACGAAGGCGGCCTCCATCGAGGGCAGGACGTTCTGCACGCGACCGAGATAGACATTGCCGACCATCGAGTTGGAGGTGCCGCGATCGACATAGTGCTCGACGAGTACGCCGTCTTCGAGCACGGCGATCTGGGTGCGACCCTCCGACTGACGGACGACCATCACGCGGTCCACCGACTCGCGACGCGCGAGGAACTCGGCCTCGGTAAGGATCGGTGCGCGACGTCGCCCAGCATCACGGCCCTCGCGGCGACGCTGACGCTTGGCTTCCAGTCGCACAGAGCCCTTGAGTGCGGTCGCCTCATCGCCCCGCGAGCGGGGCTCGCGGACGTGGACGGTCGTGCGCTCGGGATCCTCGGGATCGACGCCCGCGTCCTGGCCGCGGCGGCGACGCCGGCGGCGGCGGCGGGTCGATGAGCCGCGGCCCTCGTCCTCATCAGCGGGCCCGTCGGAGTCGGGGCCTGTGCCCGAGGTCGGCTCGGCGCCCTCAGCGTCACCCGATGAACGACGACCCCGGCCCCCGCGGCGGCGACGACGGCGTGAGCCGCCCTCCTCACCCTCGGGGGCGTCATCGGCATCCTTGGCCGCCGGCGCCCGGCGGGTCGAGCGCGCTGCCGTGGCAGCGGCGGGATCGGGGGGCTGGAAGAGCGGGATTGCAGCGGCAGCAGCCTTCTTGGCTGCAGCCTTCTTCGCTGGCTTGTCGTCAGCAGCCTTCTTGGCTGCCACCTTCTTCGCCGGCTTGTCGTCAGCGGCAGCCTTCTTGGCCGTCGCCTTCTTCGCCGGCTTATCTGCAGCCGCAGCCTTCTTGGCAGGCTTGTCGTCAGCAGCAGCCTTCTTGGCTGCGGCCTTCTTCACCGGCTTGTCCTCGGCAGCAGCCTTCTTGGC
>JBEGMG010000009.1:0-3952 GCA_041183165.1 Actinomycetota bacterium
GGTCGGCCGCATCGGCCGCGATAGCCGCCTCCGCGCGCTCGCGCAGGCCACGCGCCCAGTCCTCCACGCCGAGGGGCTCGCCGATCTCCTCGGCGAGCCGGAGGAAGAAGGCGGTGAGGTCGCCGGCGGCGCTCGCGGCGAGGTCGCGGTGGCGGGCGAGCTGGCCGGGTGAGTCCGCGACGTGGATGACGGGTGCCGCGGGATCACCGAAGCTGCCGTAGCCGAGGCGGAAGTCCAGCGGCGTGCCGACGACCATGACGAGATCGGTGCCGGCGAATGCGGCGCCGCGCGCACGAGTGACGAGCAGGGGATGGTCGGGCGGCAGGATGCCGCGCGCCATGCCGTTGGCGATGACCGGGATCCCGGTCGCATCGGCGAAGGCCCGCGCTGCGGTATCCGCGCCGTCCGCCCAGACGTCGCTGCCGAGCACGAGCACGGGCCGCTCGGCTGCGCGAAGCAACTCGGCGATGCGCTCGAGATCGCCCTCGAGTGGCACGGGCACCGGCGGTGCATCGGGCGCAGTCGGCACGGCTGGCGTGAAGAGGACGTCCATGGGCACATCGACGAAGGTCGGCCCGCGGTGAGCCGAGCCCGCGAGTCGGAAGGCGGCATCAACCGAGGCTGCGACGGCTGCAGGGTCGTGCACGGTGGTCGCGGATTTCGTGACCGGTGCAAGGAGCGGTGGGTGGTCGATCTCCTGCAGCGCCCCGGAACCCCATCGGCCGTCGGGTGCGCGTCCGCCGATGAGGACGAGTGGCGAACCGTTGACCCAGGCACCGGCCACGGCGCTCACCGCATTGGTGACGCCAGGGCCCGCGGTGACGGCCGCGAAACCCGGCACTCGCGTGAGCTTGCCCATCGCTTCCGCAGCGAAGACCGCGGTCTGCTCATGGCGCACGTCGATGAGTCGCATGGGTCCGGTGGCCCCGGACTGGACTGCGGTGACGCCTCCGACGGCCGCGTCGTACAGCGGGAAGATATGTGCCCCGGACAGCGTGAAGAGGTGATCTACGCCGTGGCGCGCGGCCGCCTGGACGGCTTGGGCGCCTCCGTGCGCAGGCTCGGGGACGCCGTCAGCGACGGTCACAGGATGGCGAGCGCGAGGACGCTCACGCCGAGGGCGACGAGCGCGACGATCGCGGTGACGGTGATGAGCGTCTTGTTCTGCACGGTGCTCCCTTCGATGCCGGCAGGCTATCGGGCCCGGTCGCGAGTCGGTTCGGCCGACCGCCTAGCCTGCGCGAGCATGGGGAGCCTCGACCGCATCGCGGAGGAGCGGACCGACCTGGCGTCGGCGGAGGTGGAGCACCTGCAGGCACTGGTCGGTGCCTGGGGGCTCGTGGCCGACCTCGCCATGAGCGACCTGGTCCTGTGGCTGCCCACCTGGAATGCCGGTGGGTGGATTGCCGCAGCTCTCGTGCGGCCGGCGACGGCCCCGACCGGGGTCCCCGAGGATGTCGTGGGCACCTTCATCCCGCGGGGTCGCCAGGGGATGCTCGACCGTGCCGCGGCTTCGGGACGGATCTCGGCCGATCCCGGCGGCGGCGAGGTGGTGCCCATCCGCGTCGGTGAGCGCGTCGTGGGCGTGATCGAACGTCACGCGGCCACGCGGCGCTCGGGACGACTCGAAGAGGTGTATCACGATCTCGCGGAGCGACTGCTGGTGATGGCGAGTGAAGGGAACTTCCCGCCGCGCGACACCGACTGGGCCTCGGGATCAGCGCCCCCGCGCGTGGGCGATGGCCTGCTGCTCATCGATGCGCAGGGACGAGTTCGATTCGCCAGTCCCAACGCGGTGTCAGCATTCCGACGACTCGGCCTCGCACGTCCGCTCGAAGATGCCGACCTCGCGGCGATCGTCACGCGGCTGTGGCATCGCCCCGGACCCGTGGATGAATCCCTTGCGCTTGCCGCCGGTGGGCGCATCGCCGCGGACGCCGAGGTCGAGAACCCATCCGCATGCGTGACCCTGCGATCGCTTCCCCTGGTGCCGGGCGGCCGCCCCGAGGGCGCGATCGTTCTGGTCCGGGATATCACCGATCTGCGGCGGCGCGAGCGAGCGCTCCTCAGCAAGGACGCCTCCCTGCGCGAGGTGCACCACCGTGTGAAGAACAACCTCCAGACCGTCGGGGCCCTGCTGCGCCTGCAGTCGCGCCGAGTGCAGGCGGATGAGGCACGCGAGGCCCTGGCCGAGGCGGGGAGGCGCGTGGCGGCCATCGCCGCGATCCACGAGGTGCTCGCTCAAGAGCCCGGCGACCGGATCGACTTCGACGCCGTCATGGATCGGATCCTCGCCGTGGAGCGCGATCTCGCCGGCGCCTACGCCCCTGGCGTGACGATCGTGCGAGAAGGCTCGATCGGTGTCATCGCCACAGAGCTTGCCAGTCCACTCGCGATGGCTGTCTCCGAACTCCTGCACAATGCTGTCGAGCATGCGGGTGCGTCGAGCATCACCGTGACGCCGTCGCGCACGGCAAGTCACGTGCGGATAGAAGTGTGCGATGACGGTCGCGGTCTACCCGACCCCATCGATGAGGGATTGGGCCTTCAGATCGTGCGCTCACTGGTGGAGCAGGACATGCGCGGTGAACTGGCGTTCTCGAGCCCTGAGTCGGGTGGCTGCGTCGCCAGCGTGAGCGTGCCCAGCGAGGGGTAGGTGATCAGGCGGTGCTGCGCGCGCGGAGGCGGGCATTGCGGCGCTTGAGGGCGCGGCGCTCGTCTTCGCTCAGACCGCCCCAGACGCCAGCATCCTGGCCGGTCTCCAGGGCCCACTGCAGGCACTCGTCGATGACGTCGCAGCGACGGCAGACGGCCTTGGCCTCCTCGATCTGGAGGAGGGCGGGGCCGGTGTTGCCGATGGGGAAGAACAGCTCGGGATCTTCGTCACGGCAGGCACTATCGTGGCGCCAGTCCATGTCTCCTCCTCGCCTCGACCCTGCTTGTGACGACGTTCACGCACGCTCCCGGGGGGTGCAGCCGTGAGGCCAGGGTGCGAATGTGACGAACGCGGCCGGGGCGTGCCCGGCATCTAAGGGTCGCAGAGACGAGGGCCTCCCACAAGGCGAAACGACACACCGGATCGAGCTTGTGACTGTTTGCTTGATCACAAAGATGGTCAAAAATCGACCCCCGTCCGTTTATAGGACGGCGTACAACCGTGCTGGCACGGTCCCGCCGCGGTCTAGGCGACCACGGTCAGGGCATCGGGATCCGAGGCGAAGTCCACCCGGCGGACGTCGCCCAGGCCCTCCCCGTCGATCTGCAATGCCGTGGGGCGGCGGGCGTGGACCGTCAGCCGCGGCAGGTCGTGGGCGACCGTGAGGCTGCGGCTCGTGGATCCGGCCCGACTCCCCGCCACCATCCGCCGGGCCAGGCGCAAGGCCGTGCCCAGGGCCATCCGACGTACGGCGAAGAGGTCGAGCCCGGTGGAGAAGGAGGCGTCCGGACACGGAGCGATGGGTAGCGCGCCGAAGTAGGTCCAGGGAGAGGTGTTCTGCACGATGGCGATGAAGACGCCGGGCACGTTGTCGGAGCCGTCGCCGGGGAGTTCGACGTCGAGCGCGGGCTCGCGCCTATTCGTGCGCCAGAGGAACTGGCGAATCGTGGTGGTGAGGTAGCGGGTGGGCGTGGCCTCGTGACCTTCGGCTCGCGCCTCCTCCATGGCCGCGATGATCTCGGCGTCGAGCCCGAGTCCGGCGTTGGCAAGGAACCAGCGCGGCTGCCACGGCTCGCCCTCCCACGGCGTCACGCGAGCAATGCCGAGGCCGATACGTCGTGAGCGACCCTCCCGTAGCGCGTGGAGGATCTCGCCGGTCGCCTCGACGGGATCGGCGGGCAGCCCGAGTGCGCGTGCCGCGACGTTGGCGCTGCCGCCCGGGATGATCGCGAGCATGGGGCCAGCTGGGCCACCACTCTCGGACGTGGCCCGGCCTTCGCCGAGCAGGCCGTTGAC
>JBEGMG010000010.1:0-5060 GCA_041183165.1 Actinomycetota bacterium
GTGCGCATGGCCTACGCCGGCCGACCCGACGACTCCCTCGTCAAGCCCGAGCGCGTCTACGCGACGGCAACCGATCCCCATCACTCGAGCGATCGCCCCCGTCTCACTGCCCATGGCATCGCCAAGCGTCTCGACCTCGACATGCTCGACCACTTCGGTCGCGGTGACGAGGCGACACTGGTGGCGGAGGTGGTCTCGGGCGACCAGCCGACTCTGGTCGTCTGGGACCACGGGCACATCCCCACCCTCACGCGCGCATTTCCGCTCGCTGAAGGCACTCAGGTCCCTGATGCCTGGCCGGAGGAGCGCTTCGACCTCTACTGGATCCTGACCCCGGGAGAGTCGGGCTACTCGCTCACCATCGCGCCCCAGGAATTGCTCGCGGGCGACGCGCCCAGCGCCTAGCGCGTATTCGTGTCTCACGGCACTACTGTCCTGGCATGACGGAGGCCGAACTCCGCGACATCACCGGCGTCGGTGCATCCGCGCGCCTCATCCGCATCGTCCTCGCGGTCGGAGCGGCGTTCTTCCTCGTCTCTGGAGTCCTGCTCCTCCTCGTGCCCGATTCCTTTGCCGGGTGGATTGGGCTCGAGGGGTCCGACGCTGTGGCCTGGGCCCTGCGGATGCTCGGGGTCGCGTTGCTCGCGCTCGGTGGGCTCATGTGGCTCGTGCGCCGGGCGAAGGATCATCCGGTGCTGGGTGCGGGTGCGGTGATGATGGTGGCCTCTGCACTGCTCACCGCGCTGACCGTCACCCTGCCGGGCGAGTGGACACCCTTGCGCTGGGCCCTTCTGGGCGCCGGAGCGGTCTTTGCCCTCGCCTACCTGGGGCTGCTCATGGCAAGTCGTCGCCTCTAACTCGGCGACGGGCTGGCATCGCATCCTCCAGGTGGCTAACCTCGCGCCATGCGCGCAGTCACGAGGTTGCTTGCCACAGCCGTGGGAGTAGGCGCCCTCCTGCTGGGCCTCACGCCCGCCGCTCAGTCCGTCCTCCTCCTTCCGGCTGACCCCGCGCGCTACTGCGCGTGGTCGGTGGTCTACCCCGGTGCTGCCAATTACGCATGGCCGGACACCCACGCGGCGTACATCAATCAGGCTGTTGTCCTCGGCGCGGGCGAGAAGGCGGTGATCACGGGCCGGGATCCGAAGGCCAGGTATTGGTCGATCACGACGTACAACCTGGAGGACCGAGAGGTGATCGACGTCGTGAACGACGTCAACGTCAAGCGCAAGGGCAGCGGGAGCAGCAGCACCTGGACCGTCACGGTGAGTCCGAAGGGCAATGCCAAGGACCCCAATTGGCTCAAGTCAGCCGATCCCTACGCCTACGGCACGCCCCTGGACTTCCAGAAGGTGACCGTGATCATGTACCGGGTGTACCTCTCGGAGACCGCGACGTACTCCGGCGGAGCCCTGCCGACGATCACGATCTACCACGATGACGGCGTCAAGAAGAATGCCGAGCGATTGAAGACGTGCACGCCAAGCCAGGTCGGCCCACCCGACCAGCCGCTCGGCCTCGAGGAGGCTGTGGGTACGCCGTCGGACTACTTCATGCGCGCCGCGGGCGGGCGCTTCTATCCCAGCTATGACACGGCCTACCTCGCGGCCGAGGTTCCCTACGACGCTGACTCGATCCTGGTGGTGTCCGGCCGTGCACCTGTCGCCGGCAAGGGCAAGAAGTCCGATGTGCGCTACTGGTCGCTGTGTCAGAACGTCAACAAGGCGCCACTGCCTGTCGTCGATTGCGTGAGTGACAAGGACATCAAGCTCGTCAGCGGCAGGTACACCATCGCCGTCGTCGGTCCCAGACAGGTGCCGGATCGCTCCCTGTATCCGAACGTCACGTTCGTGGAATGGAGTGAGGATGCGGGCGACCTGCCCCCCGCATTCCTCATCATGCGCCACATCCTGTCCAGTGCGAAGTTCCAGGGTGCAATCGACAGGGTCGAGGTGGGCCAACCCGCTTCGAGTTCGATGGGGGACTACGCGCCCCTGATCGAGCACCTCACGCTCGACGAGCTCAGTGCCCGCTGACTAGCGCGCGCGAGACAGGATCTCGAGCAGAGAGGGCAAGGCCTCGGCGAAAGGCCTGAAGAGCGGGAGGTCGTCGAGTTCGTCGATTGCCCACCACGCGGCCTCGTCGTTCTCCGGCGACAGTGTGGCGTCGTAATGCGGCCGATCGTCAACCAGGGCGCAACAGGTGTGATAGCTCCACAGACCCGGCTGCACGGTGACCTCATGGATACCGGCGAGCCGCCAGCCCGCGGGGACGGCGCCGATCTCCTCGTCGAATTCGCGCAGTGCCGCCTCGACAGGATCCTCGTGCTCGTCGATGGCACCGCCGGGCACCGACCACTCGCCGTTGCCACCGTGCACCCAGTGAGCGCGCCGCGCGAGCAGGATCCGGTCGGTGGGGCCCTCGCGGTGGCACAGGAGCATCCCCGCCGCACCGAATCGACCCCAGACGACGCGACCGCTGTCGAGCCTCACCCAGCCGTCGCCGGAGCCGGGGCGCTTCTCGATGGTCACGCGGGCATTGTGTCGCAGGTGAGGGTTCCCCGCAGGATCCGGCTCGGTGGGCTCCCGAGCGGTCAGTGGCCGTCCGTCGACTTGTAGCGATCCCAGGATTCGCGGATCTCCTGCTCGGCTTCTTCGCGGCCCGTCCACGTCGCACCCTCGACGGACTTCCCAGGCTCGAGATCCTTGTAGACCTCGAAGAAGTGCTGAATCTCCAGGCGATCGAACTCCGACACGTGGTAGATGTCGCGCACATGCTCCATGCGCGGATCACCGGCGGGCACGCACAGAACTTTGTCATCGCCTCCTGCCTCGTCTGTCATGCGGAACATCCCGACCGTGCGACAGCGGATGACCACGCCGGGGAAGGTCGGCTCCTGCACGAGGACGAGTGCATCGAGCGGATCACCGTCAAGGCCGAGTGTGTCGTCGACGAATCCGTAGTCGTGGGGATAGCGCGTGGATGTGAAGAGCATGCGATCCAGGCGAATGCGCCCGGTCTTGTGGTCCATCTCGTACTTGTTGCGGCTTCCGGAGGGGATCTCGATGGTGACGTCGAATTCCAGGGGCTGGGGTGTCACGTGACCTCCTCGACGGGTGACCTGACCTAGTCTTCCCCATGGCGTGCCCGCTCAGCGGGCGCATCTGCCTTCTGGGAGGAGTCGCATGCGTCGCACGTGGCTTTCCCTCGTGGCAGCAGTTGTCATCGGTTCGGCGATACCGGCGTACGCCGCTCCGCAGTCAGCCCCGGCCGGGCCAGCCGAGGCGGTCCTGGCACTGCCCGACACGTCGGCCGAAGGCGCCCCCGATGCGGTCGCCAGTGTCCTCGACCCACTCCTCGACGACGCCTCGCTCGGCGGCTCCGTCGGTGCGATCGTGCTCGACGTCGCGACGGGCGCCGTCGTATATCAGCGCGAAGCCGCCATGTCTCGATCTCTCGCCTCGAACCAGAAGATCTTCACTGCGCTCGCCATCCTCGATGCTCTCGGTCCCGAGGGTCGCATCGAGACCACCGTCAGTTGGGACCCCGCCACAGCGACGCTCACTCTTGTGGGCGCGGGCGATCCCACGCTGGCATCAGTGGCGGCGAGTGGCTCGTCACTCACCGACCTTGCCGACCAGGTGACGGGCCAGGTGACGGGGGAGGTGTCGCTTCGTTACGACACGAGTCTCTTCGACGGGCCCGGCATCGCCCCGGGATGGGACCCGGATTACCCGGCGCTCGGCATCGCTGCCCCGGTGTCACCCCTGGTTGTCGATCGGTCGCGGATCGGCGGCGATGAAGCGCGTCAGCCGGATCCTGCGCTCGCCGCGGCCGAGACCTTCGCCGCGCTGCTCGCGGATCGCGGGATAAAGGTGGGTGATATCGCTGACGGAGGTTCATCCGGTCAGGTGATCGCCACCACGACCTCCGAGCCTGTCGCGGTCATGGTCGAGACCATGCTCACCGAATCCGACAACGACATGGCGGAGATCCTCGACCATCTCGCCGGTGCCGAGAAGTCGGGCGTCGGATCCTTCGAGAGTGGCGCCGCGGCGACTTTGGAGACGCTGCAATCGTTGGGGATCCCGACAAGTGGTTCGCAGTTCGTCGATGGAAGCGGGCTGTCCTACGACGATGTCGCCTCGCCTTTGACCCTGGCAAGCGCAGTGAGTCTCACATCAGGCGCGACCGCTCCCGCGTGGACCTGGCCCGTCGTGCTCGGTCTGCCCATCGCGGGGCTCACCGGTACGCTCGCCGATCGCTTCGTCGACGCCGACACCCAGTCAGCGGCGGGGTTCGTGCGCGCGAAGACCGGCACCCTCATCGGTGTCTCGACCCTGGCCGGCACTGTGGTCGATGCTGACGGACGCCTGCTCGCCTTCGCCTTCATGTCCGATGCCACCACCGATGTCGATTCCTCCCGTGTGGCCCTCGACCGCGCGGCTGCGGCCCTGGCCGCCTGTGGTTGCCGCGGCTGAGCGACGCCTGTCGCAGGCGACGTACAGTCTTCGGATGGCCGACCCCGTGGACTGGGCACTCGCCGCCGCCACGGGCGCGCGACTTGCTCCTTCCGGCCCCCACGACGACCGCGAGGACGTCGAGGCAGCGGTGCGGCAACTGAGACGGGCCAGCGAGCGCGCCGTTCAGCCCGTCGCCGACGTGACCGGCCTCGATGCTCCCTTCGAGGCGCACCGCAGCGTCGTCGTGGGCCGCAGGGCCTGGGTGACCTCCAACGTCGAGCAACTGCGCACCGCCACGGAGCCGGTCGCCGATGTGCTCGGCGGCGACGGCAATCGGGTGGTGCGTGCGGTGGGGTCGCGCACGACAGCCCTCCAGATGGGCGCGGTGCTCGCGTGGCTCTCGTCCAAGGTGCTCGGTCAATACGAGGCGTTCGGCGCGCAGGGCCGCCTCCTTCTCGTCGCGCCCAACATCGTCCACGCCGAGCGGCAGCTCGATGTGCCCCCGACCGACTTCCGACTCTGGGTCTGCCTGCACGAGGAGACCCATCGCGTGCAGTTCGGTGCCGTGCCGTGGCTCTCGAGCTACTTCACCGAGGA
>JBEGMG010000011.1:0-4964 GCA_041183165.1 Actinomycetota bacterium
TCCATGAAAACGGAGAGCCGCTCGAGCACGGTGTCGAGGACGCCGCCCGCCTCGCCCGCCTTGACCATGTTGATGTAAAGACGGTCGAAGGTCTTCGGGTTCGCACCGAGGCCATCGGAGAAATTTCCACCCGACCGGATGGTGTCGGCGCAATCCTCGATGACCTGGCGGAAGGCCTTGCGCTTCTCCTGCCGGGCCAGGACCTCCAGCCCGCGCATGATGGGCATACCGGCCTTGACCAGCGTGGCCAACTGCCGGGTGAAAACGGTGAGACCCTTCTCGTTGACCGCGCGGCCGAAGGAGAATCCGCGGCGACGCGGCACGGAGGGCCCGCCGGCGGGCACGGAGATGGTGGGGCCGCGGCCGGCGGGACGCGGCGCGGGAGCGGAGGGGCGGACGGCAAGTTTCGCCATGGCGGACCAGGGGAGAGGTTCAGGTGTACTTGATGACCTCCTCGACGGAGGTATTGCCGTCGAGGATGGCGCGGAGCCCGTCGTCACGCAGGGTACGCATGCCCTGCTCGATGGCCTTGTCGCGGATAACGAGCGTTGCCGCCTTCCGCGTCACCAAGTCGCGGAGTTGCTCGGACATCCGCAGCCATTCGTAGATGCCCATCCGGCCCTTGTAACCTGACTGGCTGCAGGCCGGGCAGCCGCGGCCGTAGTGGAACGGACGTCCGCCAATGCTATCGCGGGAGATGCGCACCTGCGCGAGGACCTCGTCGCCCGGCACGTAGGTGGTTTTGCACTGCGTGCACACCCGGCGAACGAGGCGCTGCGCGAGCACCGCCTCCAGGGAAGAGGCGATGAGAAAGGCCTCGACCCCCATGTCGACCAACCGCGTGACGGCGCCCGCGGAATCATTGGTGTGGAGCGTGGAAAGCACCAAGTGGCCGGTGAGCGAAGCCTGGATCGAGATCTGCGCCGTCTCGAGGTCGCGAATCTCGCCCACCATGATCACGTCAGGATCCTGCCGCAGGAACGAGCGCAACGCGGAGGCGAAGGTGAGGCCGACCAGCGGCGCCACGGGCACCTGCATGATGCCCTCGATCTCGTATTCAACGGGATCCTCGGCGGTGAGAATCTTCAGGTCGACGGTGTTCACCAGCCGCAGTGCGCTGTACAGGGTGGTGGTCTTGCCGGAGCCGGTGGGCCCGGTGACGATAAAAATGCCGTTGGGACGCCGCACGATCTCGTGGATGCCATTGTAGACATCCTCGGGCATCCCGAGCTGGGATATGTCGAGCCGCACCGCCGACTGGTCGAGGACGCGCAACACGACGCTTTCCCCGAACTGAGTGGGGAGCGTGGAAACGCGCAGATCGACCGCGCGCCCGCCGATGTTGATCTTGATGCGTCCGTCCTGCGGCACACGGCGCTCCGCGATGTTGAGGCTCGCGAGCACCTTGACGCGGGAGATGATCGGCAGAGCGAGCTGCTTCGGGGGCGGTGCCATCTCGTAGAGGGCGCCGTCGATCCGGTAGCGGATCTTGAACTCGTGCTCGAAGGGCTCGAAGTGGATGTCGCTCGCCTTGTCCCGGATCGCCTGGCCGATCACCAGGTTCACAAATTTGATGATCGGAGTCTGCTCCGACATCGACTCGATATCGCGTTCCGAGAGCTCCCCCGCCCCGGCCGCCGCAGCGACCTTGCCGGTGCCGATCTCCTGCAGCAGGTCGTCGATCGTTTCCTCGTCCTCGCCGTAGTGCTGCTTGATCTGCACCTCGACCTTGTCGGGGTCGCCGAAATAGAGGCGAACATTTCGACCCAAGGCGAACGTGAGATCGTCCACCGCCTGGGTGTTGAAGGGATCGGTGACGAGCAGGTCTATGCTCTGGTCGTCGGCCCGCATCGGCATCACGCCGTAGTCGCGGGCGAGCTTGCCGTTGAGCGAGGCGATGGCTTCGCCGGGAAACTGCACGGGGAGCTCCGGCACATAATCGTAACCGAGATGCTCGGCGATGCGGCGGAGCAGGACGTCCTTCTCGATCAGGCCGAGGTCGACCACCACGTCGGCCAGCGGCTTGCCGGTCGCCTTGTGCTCCTCGTTCAGCTCATCGAGCTGCGCCGGCTCGACGAGACGGTGCTCCTTGAGAAAATCGTAGATCGCCTGGCTATGGGAGAGGAACATCGGTCCGTCGCTCAGAGGTCGCGCAGCTTGAGCCCCATCTGGAGGAACTTCTCGCGCATCACATTCGGATCCTGCGCCTTTTCCAACGCCTCGTCGGGCGAGACCAGGTTGCGGTTGACGAGGCTCATCAGGTGCGTGTCGAGGGTGATCATCCCGAGATTGGCGCCCGTCTGGATATCGGAGGTGATCCGGAAGGTCTTGTTCTCACGGATCAGCGCCGCGATCGAGGTCGTGTTGACCATGATCTCATAGGCCGCGATGCGCCCGCCGCCGATCTTCTTGCAGAGCACCTGGGAGATGACCGCGACCAGCGACGAGGCCAATTGCGTGCGGATCATGTCCTTCATGTTCGCCGGGAAGGCGTCCACGATGCGGTCGACCGTCTTGGCGGCGCTGTTCGTGTGGAGCGTGCCGAAGACCAGGTGGCCCGTCTCGGCCGCGCTGATCGCCGCCTCGATGGTCTCGAGGTCGCGCATTTCACCCACCAGGATGACGTCCGGGTCCTGGCGCAGCGCATGCCGGATCGCCTCCGAGAAGCTCGGGACGTCGACATGCACTTCGCGCTGGGTCACCACGCACCGCTTGTGCGCGTGGTAGTACTCGATCGGGTCCTCGATGGTGATGATGTGGCCGTCGCGCGCCTCGTTGATGTAGTTGATCATCGACGCGAGCGTGGTCGATTTGCCCGAGCCGGTGGGCCCGGTCACGAGGATGAGCCCGCGCGGGCGGTAGAGCAGCTCGCGGATCTTGTCGGGCATGCCGATGTCGCGGAGGCTGAACATCCGGTGCGGGATCTGGCGAAGCACCATGCCGTAGTTGGCCTTGGACTTCAGCACCGACACGCGGAAACGGGCCTTCTCGCCGAAGGCGAACCCGAAGTCGGCGCCCCCCTTGAGTTTCACGTTGGCGACATGCCCGTCCGGCGTGATGGAAAGCATGAGCTTCTCGGTGTCGGCGGGGGTCAACGGCGGCCCGTCGATCGGCGTCATGCTTCCGCTCAGCCGGAGGGTCGGCGGCTGGCCGACCTGGAGGTGGAGGTCCGAGGCGCCCTGCTCGACCATCAGTTCGAGCAGATCATTCATTTCATAGCTCATGACGCGGGCTCCTGGCGCGGCGCGGGCGCCGCGGATGCTTCAGTTGGCGGGGAAAAAGCGGTCATGGCCGGTCCTCAGCTGGAGTCGCCCACCGTTATGGAGACAACTTCCTCGATCGTGGTGAGACCCGCGGTGACCTTGCGGGCTCCGTCCTCGCGCATGGTCCGCATGCCGAGGGTACGGGCCTTGTCACGAAGCCGCGAGGTGCCGGCGCCCTCGTAGATCATCTTCTGCACCTCCTCATTGACCACGAATATCTCGAAGATCCCCATGCGGCCGCGGTAGCCGGTCGAGTTGCAGTTTCCGCACCCCTCGCCCTCCGCGAAGGTCGCGCCCTCGGCCTGCGCCGCCGTGATGTTGAGCGCGCGCAGCTCGTTCGCGGTGGGAACGACGGCCCGTTTGCACTGCCGGCAGATCTTCCGCACGAGTCGTTGGGCCATGACCGCCCGCAGCGAAGTCGACACGAGGAATGGCTTCACGCCGATATCGATCAGTCGGGTCACCGCTCCCGGCGCGTCGTTGGTGTGCAGGGTGGAGAAAACCATGTGGCCCGTCAGCGAGGCGTTGATCGCGATCTCGGCCGTCTCGAGGTCGCGGATTTCACCCACCATCACGATGTTCGGCGCCTGCCGCAGCATCGCGCGCAGCGCGGAGGCGAAAGTCATGCCCACATCGTGCCGCACCGGCACCTGGTTGATGCCGTTGAGCTGGTATTCGACCGGATCCTCCACCGTGATGATCTTCCGGTCGGGCTTGTTGATGAAGTGGAGACAGCCGTAGAGCGTGGTCGTCTTGCCCGAGCCGGTGGGGCCGGTGACCAGCAGGATGCCGTCGGGCAGGGAGATCAGGCGCTCGAAAGTCGCGGCGTCGTCGCTGAAGAACCCCAGCTCGGGCAGACCGAGCGTCAGACCCTCCTTGTCGAGGATGCGCATCACAATGCTCTCGCCGTGCACCGTGGGCAGCGACGAAACGCGCAGGTCCAGCTGCTTGCCGCCCACCGCGATCTGGATGCGGCCGTCCTGCGGGACGCGCTTCTCCGCGATGCTGATGTTCGACATGATCTTGAGCCGGGAGATGATCGAGAGCTGCAGCCGCTTCGGCGGGTTCTCCACCTCGATCAGCACGCCGTCGACGCGGTAGCGCACACGCAGGCGCTTTTCGAGCGGCTCGACATGAATATCCGATGCCCGGCGCTGGATCGCCTCGAGGATCATCTGGTGAACCAGCTTGATGATCGGGGCGTCGGCCTCGGTCGTGGCCGGGTCGGCCGCGCCTTCGACTCCAGCTGCCACCGCCTCCGCCTCTCCACCCTCCTCCTCGCTCGAGAGATCATTCAGGAGGTCGTCGATCGAGGCGGCGTCCTTCCCGTAGAAACGGTCGATGGCCGCGACGATTTCCTCCGGCGTGGCGACCACCGTATCGAGCGGCATCTTCACGAGATAGCCGAGGGCGTCGATACCGTCGGTGTCGAGCGGGTCGGAAATCGCCACCTTCAGCCGGTTTCCCTCGCGGCCCAGCGGCAGCAGCCGGTGGCGCGCCGCGACGGCCCGCGGAACCAGCTCCAGCGTGTCGCCCGTGATGCGGACGCCCGCCAGATCCGGCGCCATGGCCATCCCGAACTCATCCGCGAGCAGTTCCGCGGGCCGTCGCGGCGCGCCACCGGTTGCTGCCGCTGGGCCGCGAGGGAAACCGGCTGAAGGTGGCGATTTCCGACCCGCTCGACACCGACGGCATCGACGC
>JBEGMG010000012.1:0-3670 GCA_041183165.1 Actinomycetota bacterium
GTGAAGGCTCATCGAGGAGCAGGTAGCGCGGTCGTGCCATCAGTGCGCGGCCGATAGCCAGCATCTGCTGCTCCCCACCCGAGAGGTAGCCGGCGGTCTGCTTGCGGCGCTCCGCCAGGACGGGGAACATCGCGTACGCGCGCTCGAGGCCCTCGGCGATGTCTGCGCGCGAGGCGGTGTGGCCTCCCGCCTTGAGGTTCTCCTCGACGGTGAACTCGCGGAAGATACGCCGACCCTCCATGACCTGGCCGACTCCCGCCTCCACGATCTTGGGTGCGGGGAGGCCGCCGAGGTCCTTGCCGTCCAGGGTGACCCGGCCCTTGGAGATGCGGCCCCGGTGGACGTCCAGCAGGCCGGTCATGGCCCGGATCACGGTGGTCTTGCCGGCCCCGTTGGGGCCGAGGAGGGCGACGATGCTCCCTTCCGGGACCTGGAGGCTGACCCCCTTGAGCACGAGGATGACGTCCTCGTAGACGACCTCGAGGTTCTCGACGGCGAGCACCGGGCCCCTCCTCCCTTGGTGGCAGCGTCCGACGGTGCGGCGACGCCGACCGAGGCGGACCGCCCTGATGCTCAGCCATCTTGCCAAGGAATTGGGGCGCCGCGAGGCGAACTTCCCTGGCGGACCCCCGGTTTCTTTGACAGAGTGTCAGCCCAGGAGCGTCCCCACCCGCCTCGGCGGAGGGGCGCAAGCCGGAGAGCCGAGGAGGAACCAGTGGTGTCGAGGCGCATGGCGAAGGTCCTCGCGGGCGCGGGGGCAGCTGCCCTGGTGCTCGTGGGTTGTAGCAGTGGGGGCGGCGATGCGACCCCGACCCAGGCGGCATCGTCAGAGGGAGGCACCTCACCCCGTGACGGCATCGTCTTCGATGTCGGTGTCACCGAGGAGCCGTGCCCCGAGGCGATCAACCGTGACAATGGGTGCATCTACCTCGGTGTTCTGTCCGATCTGACAGAGGGCCCGTTCGCTCCCCTCGCCACCCAGGTCGTCACCGGCCAGCAGGACTTCTGGAAGTACGTCAACGAGCGCGGCGGCATCTCCGGCTTCGACGTCAACATGGCGGCCAATACGCGCGACAACAAGTACGACCCGGCGGTCCACAGCCAGGAGTACCGCGCGATCGAGCCCAACATCCTCGCTCTCGCGCAGACCCTCGGCACCCCGCAGACCCAGGCGATCCTGCCCGACATGGAAGCGGACAACGTCATCGGCGTCCCTGCGTCATGGTGGTCCGGCTGGCAGTTCCCGGAGACGGATGGCGGTGTCATCCTGGAGTCCGGCTCGTCGTACTGCATCTCGGCCATGAGCGGCCTGGACTGGTGGACGGAGAACAAGGCGCCCATCGCCAAGCTCGTTGCGGTCGGCTACCCCGGTGACTACGGCGGCGACTACGCCGCAGGTGCCGAGAAGTGGGCCGCCGCCAACGGAGTCGAGTTCGCGGGCTTCATCGAGACGGCGCCCAACGCTGTCGCGGGCAACCAGGATGCGGCGGTGTCGGCGATCCTGGAGTCAGGCGCCGACGTCGTCGCCATCGGTATCGGCCCGGCAGAGGTCGCCGAGGTGATCGGCAAGGCCGTGGCATCGGGCTTCGAGGGTCAGTTCCTCGGTGCTGCGCCGACGTGGAACCCGCTGCTCCTGCAGACGGCGGCTGCGCCCGCGCTGCTCGCTTCGTACACCAACGTCGGCACCACCGGCTCCTTCGGCACTCCGTCAGCAGCAATGGACGCGATGCAGGAGCAGCTCGGCGACGGCGTCCTGCCGGCTAACGACGGCTACACCTACGGGTGGGTGTGGCAGTACCCGCTGAAGGCAGCGCTTGAGAAGGCTGCCGCCAACGGCGATCTCACCCGTGAGGGACTGCGTGCAGCAGTCGAGGGCGGCGTCGAGGTTGACTACGAGGGCGCTCTGCCGAACGCGCTCGTCGGTGGCCCGCCGGCCGATGTCGACCGCTCCGTGTCGATCAACATCCCGTCCGAGGAGGCTGCACTCGGCATCGAGACGCTCCTCATGGGCTACGTCGGTCCGACGGCTCAGGCCTACGACTACAGCGCGCCCTGCTCGGGCACCTGAGCGCCATTCGCTCGAACTGAAGGGGTGGACCCGCAAGGGTCCACCCCTTCTCACGTTGAGGCGTTCTCCGCGCCGAACGTGTCACCGGGTGGCGCTTTCAGGGCAAAGGAGGATGCATCGACCTGCCGTAGGCTCGAGGGGTGAGCATTCCTGATGGTCCTCCCGTCCCGACGCCCTCGGGGCCTGACCGGGGATCAGTGAAGCTGCGCCGCCAGATCGGCGTCCTGCGCGTGCTCACGATCGTGTCCCTCGTCCTTGTCATCATCCTCGGGGTGTGGTCCGTCGTGGGCATCGTGGCGCTGTCGGCGCAGGTGTCCTCCCTCGAGCAGAAGCTCGACTCGCTCTCTGCGCGACTGAGCTCGGAGCGCACCTCCTCGGGCGGATCGACGACCCCGGCTCCGGCCCCGGCGACTTCCGCGCAAGCTGTCCCCGCTCCCGCAAGCGGCACGATGACGGTGCCCTCGGGGGCCGACAAGGCCGGAGCGATCGTGGTGGGAGACCCGGACGCGGCGAAGGTCGTCGAGGTGTACGTCGACTACCAGTGCCCCTACTGCCAGCGTTGGGAGATCGAGATCGGCGCAGCGCTCATGGAGCGGGCCATGCAGCCGGGCTCCGGCCTCGTGGTGCGGCAATACAACATGGCCTTCCTGGGTGAGGCCAACAGGAGCCTCAACCCACCCGGGGCTTCGGCTCGTGCGGCCAACGCGGCCGCATGCGTGCTCGATGCGGACGGCGTTGACGCCTTCGTCGCCTTCAACACTGCGATCTTCGCCGCTCCGGGAGGCACCGATCCGGCGACGCGCTTCGACGAGTCGTCGCTCGCTGGGCTCGCCAGCGGCGTGGGCGCGAGCGGCGAGACACTGGCGTGCATCGAGGAGATGCGTTTCATGCCCTTCGTGTCGGCGACCACCCAGGCGGCATTCGCACGCGGTGTCACCGGCACGCCCACCGTGCTCATCAACGGCAAGCAACTTCAGGATTCGTTCGGCGATCCGCAATTGAGGTCATTGCTCACGATGTGACGCACCCGCGTCATCTTCTAGCCGGGGCTGTGCGTGGCGGCTGGCGACGGCGTGTCGTAGAGCAGCCAGCGCACGCCGGCTCGCGCGAGCATGAGGCAGATGACCAGTCCCGTCACAGGGATGAATCCACCCAGGCTGACCGCGTCACCGAAGACGAGTGCGATGAGTTCCAAGACGAGGATCTTGCTGCCCGCCGCGAGCACCCACAGCGCTACCGCCCACAGGACCTTCTGGCGAGCGATAGATGTGCCCTTGAATCGATTGAGGATCACCGTCTTGAAGGCGATCACGACCTCAAGGGCGAGTTTGAGCAGGATCGCGGTCAGGATCGACAGAGTGAAGCTCTCGCTGATCACCGAGGGGACGTACTCGATCGCGAGGTTGAGCACCACGATGTAGACAAAGACATCGACCACATCACTGGACCGATTTCGGATCCACGTCAGCACGTGCACATCACCAAGGTGCCAGGCTTCTGCCCCCACAGGGTGTATTCGGGGGCTTCCCTCTGGTCAGTTCGGCTAATCGACTGGTGATGCGGCGTCAAATGCCGTGAGGAAGTCCCGTACCGCGCGCATGC
>JBEGMG010000013.1:0-10888 GCA_041183165.1 Actinomycetota bacterium
CCTCCGAGGGGAGCGCGCAAGCGCGCGGCTTCTACGCGCGGCACGGCTTCGTCCCCGACGGGGCGACTGAAGCGGGCCACCACGTGCCGCAAATCCGCCTTGAGCGACCCGGTAGCCGATAGCCTGCTGCGAAGTGACGTGACCCACGGAGGGGATCCCATGAGCGATGCAGCGCGACCCATCGGTGTCACCCTGGTGGCGGGGCTCATGCTCGTCTCCGGGGTCGGCGCCCTGATCTACGCGATCTTCTACTTCACCAATCCGGACGTCAGCGATGGGTTCGGATTCGTATCAAACGGGCTGGCGATCCTCACCGCGGTCGTGTTCATCGTGCTCGCCAAGGGCATCCTGTCGGGAAGTTCGATCGCCCGCCTGATCGTCGTGATCTTCGCCGTGCTCCAGCTGCTCGACGGCCTCCGCCATCTGATCCTCGTGCCGGGCCTGAGGATCATCGGCGTGGTCCAGATCATTCTCGCCCTGGCGATAGTGGGCCTCCTCATGTCGCGCAAGGCTGCGACCTACTTCGCGACGACCTAGCCCGCTCACCAGCCGCGCGCGGCCCATTCGTCGAGCGCCGGCCTCTCGCGCCCGACCGTGGTGTCATCCCCATGACCGGGGTACACCCATGTCTCGTCCGGCAGGACATCGAAGACCTTCGCCACCACTCCGCCGTAGAGCGATGCGAAGTCATCGGGCCCCGCTGTCTTGCCCACACCGCCAGGAAAGAGGCAATCCCCGGTGAAGAGATGCGGCTGGCCCTCGGGGTCGTCGTAGAGCAGCGCGATCGATCCGGGAGTGTGGCCGATGAGATGGATGGCACGCAGGACAACAGAGCCGAAGGCGATCTCATCGCCATCGTCGAGGAGCACGTCCGTGGTCACGGGGATGCCCTCAGCGTCGTGTCGACCCGCGACCGTGGTGGCACCGGTCGCGGCCACGACCGCCCCGAGGGCCTGCCAGTGGTCGGCATGGCGGTGGGTCGTCACCACGGCCTCGATCCCGTCGTCGCCGATGAGGTCGAGGAGGGCCTCCGGGTCGGCCGCGGCGTCGATGAGGACCTGCTGGCCGGTTTCGCGGCACCTGAGCAGGTAGGAGTTGTTGGACATCGGCCCTACGGCGATCTTGGAGAGGACCAGGCCGGGTAGTTCGCGAACGTCTGCCGGGCCACCGACCCGCACGTCTCCTGAGTAGGTCACTGTCTCACCCTACGGCTAGCCTGCCCCTGTGTCGGACCGTCTCATCGTGCGCGGCGCGCGCGAGCACAATCTCCGCGACGTTTCCCTCGACCTGCCCCGGGACGCCCTCATCGTCTTCACCGGCCTGTCCGGCTCCGGCAAGTCGAGCCTGGCGTTCGACACGATCTTCGCCGAGGGGCAGCGCCGGTACGTCGAGAGCCTGTCGGCGTACGCCCGGCAGTTCCTCGGCCAGATGGACAAGCCCGACGTCGACTTCATCGAGGGCCTGTCGCCCGCCGTGTCGATCGACCAGAAGTCGACGTCGCGCAACCCGAGGTCCACGGTCGGCACCATCACCGAGGTCTACGACTACCTTCGCTTGCTTTTCGCGCGCATCGGCAAGCCGCACTGCCCGGAGTGCGGCAAGCCCATCGCGAGGCAGACGCCCGGACAGATCGTCGACCGTCTGCTCGAATTGCCCGAGGGCACGCGCTTCCAGGTACTCAGTCCCGTTGTGCGCGAGCGCAAGGGGGAGTACGCCGACCTCTTCCGTCAGTTGCAGTCGCAGGGCTACGCGCGCGTGCGCGTCGATGGCGTCGTCTACGCCCTCGAGGAGGTGCCCAAGCTCAAGAAGCAGGAGAAGCACACCATCGAGGTGGTGGTCGACCGCGCGGTGGCGAAGTCATCGGCGCGCCGCCGCCTGGCCGACTCGATCGAGACCGCACTGAAGCTGTCTGGCGGCCTCGTGATCGCGGAGCTGGTGGACCTCCCCGAGTCGGATCCGGGCCGCGAGCGGGTCTACAGCGAGCATCTGGCGTGCATGGATGACGACCTGTCCTTCGAGGAGCTCGAACCCCGGTCCTTCTCCTTCAACTCGCCCTTTGGAGCCTGCCCCGAGTGCACCGGCCTGGGCACGCGGATGGAGGTCGATCCCGAACTCGTCGTACCCGATCCCGACCTGAGCCTGGAGGAAGGCGCCATCGCGCCGTGGTCCGGCGGTCACGTCACCGACTACTTCCAGCGACTCGTCGAGGCCCTGGCCGACGAACTCGGCGTCGACATGGACACCCCCTGGGCCAAGCTGCCGGCCAAGGCGAAGCGCTCCCTGCTCCATGGGCATCCGACCGAGATCCACGTGCGCTACCGCAACCGCTACGGCCGCCAGCGCAGCTACTACACCACGTTCGAGGGCGTCCTGGCCTACGTCGAACGCCGGCACGCTGAGGCAGAGACCGACACGAGCAGGGAGCGCTTCGCGGGCTACATGCGCGAGGTGCCCTGCGACGCCTGTGGCGGCGCACGTCTGAAGCCGGTGAGCCTGGCCGTCACGGTCGGGGGGCGGTCGATCGCCGAGATCGCCGGGCTGCCCATCGGCGAGGCGGCCGACTTCCTCCTGGGGCTTCGCCTCGACGGCAGGGATGCTCAGATCGCCGAGCGCGTCCTCAAAGAGGTCAACGAGCGACTGAGATTCCTCATCGATGTGGGCCTTCACTACCTCTCCCTGGATCGGGCCGCCGGCACGCTGGCGGGCGGGGAGGCGCAGCGCATCCGGCTCGCGACCCAGATCGGCTCAGGCCTCGTCGGGGTGCTCTATGTCCTCGACGAGCCGAGCATCGGCCTGCATCAGCGCGACAACCAGCGCCTCATCGAGACCCTCGTGCGCCTTCGTGACCTGGGCAACACCCTCATCGTGGTCGAACACGACGAGGAGACGATCCGCACCGCCGACTGGGTGGTCGACATCGGACCGGGTGCGGGGGAGCACGGTGGTCGCATCGTGGTGAGCGGTCCCGTAGCCGACCTCATGGCGAGCAAGGAGTCGCTGACCGGTGCCTATCTCTCGGGTCGGCTCGCCATCGAGGCGCCGATGGTGCGACGGCCGACAGATCCCAAGCGCACGCTGCGCGTCGAGGGAGCCTCCGAGCACAACCTGCGAGATGTGTCCGTCTCCTTCCCGCTCGGCTGCCTCGTGGCGGTCACGGGAGTCAGTGGCTCAGGCAAGTCCACGCTGGTGAATGACGTGCTCTATTCCTCCCTGGCGCGCGAACTCAATGGCGCCCGTGTCGTCCCGGGTCGGCATAAGCGCGTTACGGGACTGGATCTGGTCGACAAGGTCGTCCACGTGGACCAGAGCCCCATCGGCCGCACGCCACGGAGCAACCCGGCCACCTACACGGGTGTCTTCGACCACATCCGCAAGCTCTTCGCCGAGACGCCCGAGGCCAAGATGCGCGGCTACCTCCAGGGCCGATTCTCCTTCAACGTCAAGGGTGGTCGGTGCGAGGCGTGTGCCGGTGACGGCACCTTGCGCATCGAGATGAACTTCCTCCCCGATGTGTACGTTCCGTGTGAGGAGTGCCACGGCGCGCGCTACAACCGCGAGACACTGGAGGTCCACTACAAGGGCAAGACGATCG
The DNA here is from genome assembly GCA_041183165.1 of Actinomycetota bacterium. GTDB lineage: Bacteria > Actinomycetota > Actinomycetes > S36-B12 > S36-B12 > Mxb001. The sequence continues at coordinate 3,593 of JBEGMG010000013.1, forward strand.
CCGAAGTCCTCGACATGCCGATCGAGGAGGCGCTCGAGTTCTTCGCCCCCGTGCCCGCCATCGCGCGCCACCTCCAGACGCTCGTCGACGTAGGCCTCGGCTACGTGCGCATGGGGCAGTCGGCCCCCACCCTGTCCGGTGGCGAGGCTCAGCGGGTCAAGCTCGCCGCAGAGCTGCAGAAGCGATCGACGGGCCGGACCGTCTACGTGCTCGACGAGCCCACCACCGGCTTGCACTTCGAGGACATCCGCAAACTGCTCGGCGTGCTGCACAGCCTTGTCGACAAGGGCAACACGGTGATCGTCATCGAGCACAATCTCGACGTGATCAAGTCCGCTGACTGGATCATCGATATGGGCCCGGAAGGCGGCTCCGGGGGTGGCCGGGTGGTCACCGAGGGCACCCCGGAGGAGGTGGCCGATGTCCCGGAGAGCCACACGGGCCGGTTCCTGCGCCCGTTCCTCGCCGTGCCCGACGCAGCCGTCAAGCCCGCTCGACGGGCCCGGCGCCCCCGGGCGTCGTAGCCTGTTCCCATGACCGCGAAGCCCCTTGCCCGCAGGACCGTGCTCGCCACCGGAGGCGCCCTGGGTGCTGCTGTCGCCCTGGCCGCCTGCGGAGGCTCCGGCGAGGGGGAGGCTGCCTCGTCCGCGGCCGAGTCCAGCGCCGCCCCGGAGTCGAGTGGAGCCGCGCCGGCCGGGGAGGTCCTTGGCCCCGTCGACCAGGTCGCCGTGGGCTCTGGCGTCGTCTACGACGGCCCGAAGGTCGTGGTGACACAGCCTGCCGAGGGAGACGTCCGCGGATTCACGGCCGTGTGCCCGCACCAGGGCTGCTTGGTGTCCGAAGTCACCAACAACGAGATCCTGTGTCCCTGCCACGGATCGCTCTTCTCCGCCGAGGACGGCGCGGTGATCACCGGACCCGCGACATCGGGCCTGGCTCCGGTCGCGGTCACCGTGGCCGACAACCAGGTCGTCCTGGGCTGAGGTGCCCCGGGCGGTGAGCGTGTCGATCGCCCGCCCGAAGGGCGTCCCAGAGCAACCGGGGGTCTACCGTTTCCGCGATGCGGACGGCCGCGTCATCTACGTCGGCAAGGCGAAGTCCCTCAGGTCGCGGCTGTCGTCCTACTTCGCCGACCCCTACTCGCTGCACCCGAGGACGCGTTCGCTCATGCAGGCTGCGGCCGACGTCGACTGGACCGTGGTCGGCAGTGAAGTCGAGGCCCTCCAGCTCGAGTACGCCTGGATCAAGGAGTACGACCCGCGCTTCAACGTCCGCTACCGCGATGACAAGTCCTACCCCTATCTTGCGGTCACCATGGGCGAGGAGTTCCCGCGGGCCCTGGTGACCCGTGGGGCCAAGCGGAGCGGCACCCGCTACTTCGGTCCCTACGCTCACGCCTGGGCGATCAGGGGCACCCTCGATGCCCTTCTGCGTGTCTTCCCCGTGCGCACGTGCAGTACAGGGGTCTTCGACCGCGCGCGCCGGTCGGGGAGGCCCTGCCTCCTCGCGGACATAGGCAAGTGCTCCGCGCCGTGCGTCGGACGCATCACCCCCGAAGCCCATCGTGCCATCGCCGAGGATCTCTGCGGCTTCCTCGGCGGCCGTGCGCGAGACTTCCAGCGCAGCCTGACCGTGCAGATGCAGGAAGCATCCGCTGCCCAGGACTATGAGCGTGCCGCGCGCTTGCGCGACGATATCGGCGCGCTCGAACGAGCCATGGAGCGCAATTCCATCGTCTTCGACGAATCGGTGGACGCCGATGTCATCGGCATGGCGGGCGACGAGTTGGAAATGTCGTTCGAGGTCTTCCACGTGCGCGAGGGGAGGATCCGCGGGCAGCGAAGCTACGTCGTCGAGCGGATGGATGATTCCGACGAGGGTGGCCTGCTGGGTCGCCTCCTCGTCGCTCTCGTCGACGAGGCGGGGGAGTGCCCACCCGAGTTCCTCGTGCCCCAGGCAGTCGCCGTAGACGTGACCGAGTGGCTCACCTGGACGCGCGGCAAGCGCGTCGAGGTACGCGTGCCGCAGCGAGGGACGAAGCGCGACCTCCTCGACACCGCGAACGCGAACGCCGGACAGCGCCTCGCACTGCACAAGGCGCGACGCTCGGGGGACCTCACCTCGCGAAGCCAGGCACTCACGGAGATCCAGGACGCCCTCGGGCTACCCGAGGCACCCTTGCGCATCGAGACCATCGACGTCTCCCACCTGGGAGGCCAGGGCGTGGTGGGTGCACTGGTCGTCTTCGAGGATGGCGCCCCCCGCCCACGCGACTACCGCACCTTCGCCATCTCCGAGGAGGGTGCACGGGACGACACAGCTGCCGTCCGCGAGATCGTCCTGCGGCGCTTCCGGCCAACGGCTCCAGAGGCAGAGGAGACCCAGCGCAAGGTATTCGCCTACCGGCCGCAGCTGCTCGTCATCGATGGGGGCGCCCCACAGGTGCAGGCAGCGCAAGCGGCCCTGCACGAGCGGGAGGTCGACGGGGTCGTCGTTGTCGGCCTGGCGAAGCGGCTGGAGGAGATCTGGATCCCTTCCTCACCCGAGCCGCTGATCCTTCCGCGGGGCAGCGAAGGGCTCTACCTCCTGCAGCGCATGCGGGATGAGGCGCACCGAGTGGCTATTCGTTATCAACGGCGCACTCGGAAGCGGACGACCCGCAGCGCGTTGCACGACGTGCCGGGTCTGGGGCCGGAGAAGGCCAAGGCGCTGATGCGCGCCTTCGGCTCCGTTGCCGCGATCCGCAGGGCGAGCGATGAGGATCTTCAGACCGTTCCGGGGATCGGACCGAGCCTCGCTGAGCGCATCCGGGCGACACTCGCCCATGCAGGTGCAGCGTCCGGAGACGGGGCCGAGTCGGGTGAGATGCTGTCAACGGAGGTGCAGACATGAGCATGGACCAGCCGCACGCTGGTGTCGCCGAGGTTGTCCTCGTCACGGGCATGAGCGGTGCAGGCCGGTCCACCGCGGCTCGCGCTCTCGAAGACTGCGGCTGGTTCGTGGTCGACAACCTGCTCCCGAGCCTGATTCCCGAGACGGTGCGCGCCCTGGGCCAGGATGGCGCAGTCGCACGCGTGGCGGTCGTCGTCGACGTGCGCGGTGGTCGGTTCTTCGACGACACCGAGCGCGCGCTGACTCGCTTGCGGGACGAGGGCAGGGATGTCCGCATTCTCTTCCTCGAGGCATCGGACGAGAGCCTGGTGCGGCGTTTCGAGAGCAATCGACGCCCGCACCCCCTTCAGCAGGGCGAGCGACTGGTAGACGGTCTCCGGCGCGAACGCTTGGCCCTCGCAGGGCTGCGCGCCGATGCCGATCTCGTCGTCGACACGAGCCAGCTCAACGTGCACGAGTTGCGGCATCGCGTCGAGGCGGCGTTCGGCGGCGAGGCCGCCCCCTTGCGCGCCACCGTAATGTCGTTCGGCTTCAAGTACGGCATCCCCGTAGACGCGGACGTGGTGCTCGACGCGCGCTTCCTGCCCAATCCGCACTGGGTGGAAGGCCTCCGCACGCACACGGGGCTGGACAGCGATGTACGCGAGTACGTGCTGGATGCCCCGGACGCCGATAGCTTCCTCACCGAAGCGGTTCGTCTGCTGGACATCATGGCCGATGGCTATCTGCGTGAGGGCAAGCGCTACGTCACCGTCGCGGTCGGATGCACAGGTGGGAAGCATCGCAGCGTCGCGCTGGCCGAGGAGGTTGCCGCTCGATTGGGCGCGCAGGACATCGAGTCCGTCGTGGTGCACCGCGATCTCGGGCGGGAATGACCGTGTTCGTCGTGGCCCTCGGCGGCGGCCACGGGCTCGCGGTCACTCTCCGGGCCCTGCGGGGCCTGGGGATCGAGCCGGTCGCCATCGTGGGCACGGGTGACGACGGGGGATCCAGTGGGCGCCTGCGCACGCATCTCGGCGTGCCCCCTCCGGGTGATCTTCGAATGGCACTGGCCTCCCTTGCCGAGGAAGGGCTGTGGACGCGGGTGCTCCAGCACCGATTCGGCGGGAGCGGCGATGTCGAGGGGCACGCTCTCGGCAATCTCATCCTGGTCGCACTGTGGGAGGAGACCGGAGACCTCGTGGCGGGCCTCGACAGACTCGGACTCGTCCTCGGCGCTCGTGGCCGGGTGCTGCCCAACTGCCTGGAGCCGGTCGAACTCGTCGCGGATATCGAAGCTGATGGAGGAGAGATCGTCGAGGTGCGGGGCCAGGCTCGGCTGACCGCGTCGCGCGGGCGCATCGTCTCACTCAGGTTGAGGCCGGCGGACCCGCGCGTCTGTCCCGAGGCAGTGTCATCCGTGCGCGACGCCTCGCACGTGGTTATCGGGCCGGGTTCCTGGTTCACCAGCGTGCTCTCGCACATCCTCGTGCCGGAGATGGCGAAGGCCCTGAAGGAGACTTCTGCCCAACGCATCCTCGTGCTCAACGCCGGACCCCAGGCCGGAGAGACCGAGGGCTTCACCGCGGTGCGCCATCTGGAGACGTGGGCCCTGCTCGCTCGCGACATCCCGCTCGACGCGATTGTCGTCGACCCACGCAGCGTGGACGACATGGCTGGCTTCGAGCGGACGGCCGGGAGCCTGGGAGCGCGCGTCGTCACCGCGGATGTGCTCGTAGGGACCAGCCATCACGACCCCGACCGGCTCACCGCGGCCCTCGGGGGCTTCATCCAGTAGGAGGCGCGGCCGCAGAAGCCCTCATGGCAGGATGGCGCGGTGGCCATGACTGCTGAGGTAAAGGACGAGCTGAGTCGTCTGCCCGTGACGAAGTCGTGCTGCCGCAAGGCAGAGGTCTCCTCCCTTCTCCGCTTCGGTGGTGGCCTGCACATCGTGGCTGGACGAATCGTGGTGGAAGCAGACCTCGATACCGGCGCCACAGCACGCCGCCTGCGCAAGGACCTCACCGAGGTCTACAACCAGGAGAGCGAGATCGCCATCGTGCAAGCCGGTGGACTGCGCAAGGCACAGCGCTACGTCGTGCGCGTCGTGTCCGGGGGTGAGCACCTCGCACGTCAGACCGGTCTCGTCGACGGGTCCGGGCGTCCGGTGCGTGGCCTGCCACCAGCAGTGGTCTCCGGGGGAGTGTGCGACTCGGAAGCAGCATGGCGAGGTGCATTCCTCGCCCATGGCTCCCTCACCGAACCCGGTCGGTCTGCCGCGCTCGAAGTGACCTGCCCCGGGCCTGAAGCGGCACTTGCCCTCGTCGGCGCGGCCCGCCGTCTCGGCATCCCTGCCAAGTCACGCGAGGTGCGTGGCGTCGATCGCGTCGTCATTCGCGACGGCGATGCCATCGGAGCCATGCTCACGCGCATGGGAGCCCACTCCTCGGTGCTGGTCTGGGAGGAGCGCCGGATGCGGCGGGAGGTCCGAGCGACCGCCAACCGCCTGGCCAACTTCGATGACGCCAACCTCAGGCGATCCGCGCGAGCGGCAGTGGCGGCTGGTGCGCGCGTGCGCCGGGCCATGGAGATCCTGGGCGAGGACATCCCGGACCACCTCGCGGAGGCGGGCCGCCTGCGCCTTGAGCACCGCCAGGCCAGCCTGGAGGAGCTGGGCGCCCTTGCGGACCCCCCGATGACCAAGGACGCCGTAGCCGGCCGGATCCGGCGACTCCTGGCCACGGCCGACAAGCGGGCGTCCGAGTTGGGGATCCCCGGCACCGACGCGGCGCTGGCCGAGGCGGACATCGACGCGCTGGAGGCGGAGCTCCACGCCGAGCTCGACTCCTGAGGGTCTGTAAACGCGTACGGTAGGGTTGCCTACTACCGCTGCATGGCGCCGCTCGGCGGCGCCCCGTACTCAGGAGAACCTCGTGAGCATCACCGTGGGCATCAATGGATTCGGTCGGATCGGCCGCAACTTCTACCGGGCACTGGTGGCCTCGGGAGTCCAGGACATCGAGGTCGTGGGCATCAACGACCTGACCGACACGGCCACGTTGGCCCATCTCCTGAAGTACGACAGCATCCTGGGACGTTTCCCTCAGGAGGTGGGTTACGGCGACGGCACGCTGACGGTGGGTGGCCGGACCATCACCGTCACCGCCGAGAAGGATCCGGCGGCGCTGCCGTGGTCGAAGCTGGGTGTCGACATCGTGATCGAGTCCACGGGGCACTTCACGGACGCCACTGCGGCCCGTGCCCACATCGACGCGGGTGCCAAGAAGGTCATCATCTCGGCACCCGCCAAGAACGAGGACATCACCATCGTGATGGGTGTCAACGAAGGCGACTACGACCCGGCCAAGGACAGCGTCATCTCCAACGCCTCGTGCACGACCAACTGCCTGGCGCCTATGGCCAAGGTGCTCGACGATTCCTTCGGGATTGTCCGCGGGATGATGACGACGATCCACGCCTACACCAACGACCAGCGGATCCTGGATTTCCCGCACTCGGACCTGCGTCGTGCGCGCGCGGCCGCCATCAACATGATTCCCACGACCACGGGAGCCGCGAAGGCGATCGGCCTCGTACTGCCCCAGCTCAAGGGCCGCCTCGACGGCTATGCGATGCGAGTGCCGACGCCCACGGGGTCCGCGACGGATCTCACGGTCGAACTGGCGCGCCCCGCGACGGCGGAGGAGATCAACACGGCCATGAAGGTGGCGAGCGAGGGCGCGCTCGCAGGCATCCTTCGCTACACCGAGGACGCGATCGTGTCCTCGGACATCGTGACCGACCCCGCTTCGGTGATCTTCGACGCAGGGTTGACCAATTCGATGGGCACCATGGTCAAGGTGGTCGGCTGGTACGACAACGAGTGGGGCTACTCCAACCGCCTCATCGATCTCACGCAGTACGTGGGCGCCCGCCTGTGAGCGACCGACTCTCGCGACTGGACGTCGCTGGTCAGGTGGTCTTCCTGCGCTGTGATCTCAATGTCCCCCTTGCCCGCGAAGGCGACACGGTGGTCATCGGGGACGACGGCCGCATCCGGGCGAGCATGCCGACGATCGAGGCGCTGCGGGCACGCGGAGCACGCGTCGTGGTGGTCGCCCATCTGGGCCGGCCCCGGGGCGCGGCCGATCCTGATCTGTCGCTCGCACCCGTGGCGACTCGACTGGGCGAGCTCCTGGGCGCACCCGTGACATTCGTCCCTGCGGTCACCGGCGATGCCGTGTCGCAGGCGGTGGCGAGCCTCGGGGACGGTGACGTCGCCCTCCTCGAAAACGTCCGCTTCGATCCTCGCGAGACGAGCAAGGACTCCGCGGAGAGAGCTTCCCTGGCCCGCGAATGGGCCACCTGGGCATCCGCGTATGTGAGCGATGGCTTCGGCGTCGTGCACCGGGAGCAGGCGTCCGT
>JBEGMG010000014.1:0-5754 GCA_041183165.1 Actinomycetota bacterium
CCCCAGCCCCCCGTGCCCCCTGCAGGTCAGCAGCCGATGTCGGACTCCGATGCGCGCCTGTGGGCCATGCTCGGTCAGCTCTCGGGCATCATCCTGGGCTTCATCGGCCCGCTCATCGTCATGCTGGTCTTCGGTCCGCGCAATGAGTTCGTCAAGAAGGAATCCACCGAGGCGCTGAACTTCCAGATCACGGTGCTCATCGGCTACGTCGTGAGTTTCGTGCTCATGCTCATCGTCATCGGCATCTTCGTCTTCCTCGCGGTGTGGATCCTCTCGATCGTCTTCTGCGTCATAGCGGCCGTGAAGAACAACCAGGGCATCGAGTACCGCTACCCCATCAACATCAGGTTCGTGAAGTGATTCGTCGCGCCCTCGCTGCGGCCGCCCTGGCCGCACTCCTCGTCCCCCTCGCCGCCTGCAGTTCGCAAGACGCGGCCGAGGACATGGTCAACGACGCCCTCGGGGGCAGCGCCTCGGTCGACATGGGCGAGGACGGCGAGGTGCGCGTCGACACGAGCGATGGCAGTTACGAGATCGGCACCGGCGAGTTCCCCGAGGGGTGGCCGGCCGACCTCACGCTCATCCCGGGCTTCACGCTCGCATCCGCGGCATCCACACCCGAAGGACTCACCGCGCAGATGATCGCCGAAGGCGACCAGGCCGCTGCGGTCGATGCCTATGCCAAGGACCTGCAGGCCAACCAGGGGTGGGCGGTCGACCCGAGCGTCCCACCGGGCGGCGTCAACGGAATGTGGGCACTGACCAAGGAGGGCAAGGTCGTCACGATGTTCTCCGCGGCCAGCGGAGGACAGACGATCGTGATCTTCAGCGTCACCGACCGCTGACGCTCACTTCTTGGCGGCGGTCTCCTCGCCCGTGGAGAGTGCGGCGATGAAGGCCTCCTGGGGCACCTCCACGCGCCCCACCATCTTCATCCGCTTCTTGCCTTCCTTCTGCTTTTCCAAGAGCTTTCGCTTGCGAGTGATATCGCCGCCGTAGCACTTGGCCAGCACGTCCTTGCGGATCGCGCGCACGGTCTCGCGCGCGATGACGCGTGAGCCGATGGCCGCTTGGATCGGCACCTCGAACTGCTGCCGCGGGATGAGCTCGCGGAGCTTGGCCGTCATCGCGACGCCGTACGCATAGGCCTTGTCCTTGTGGACGATCGCACTGAAGGCATCCACAGTGTCGCCGTGCAGCAGGATATCGACCTTGACCAGATCGGCGGCCTGCTCCCCGCTGGGTTCGTAGTCGAGTGAGGCGTAGCCCTTGGTGCGCGACTTGAGCTGGTCGAAGAAGTCGAAGACGATCTCAGCGAGCGGCAGGGTGTAGCGCAGCTCGACCCGGTCCTGGCTGAGGTAGTCCATCCCGAGGAGCACACCCCGGCGCGCCTGGCACAGCTCCATGATCGTGCCGACGAAGTCCGACGGCGCGAGGATCGTGGAACGCACGACCGGCTCATGCACCTCGGCCACCTTGCCCACCGGGAACTCCGAGGGGTTGGTGACGATCACCTCTCCCCCATCGTCCTTGATGACGCGGTAAACGACGTTGGGCGCCGTGGAGATGAGGTCGAGGTTGAACTCGCGCTCGAGGCGCTCGCGCACGATCTCGAGATGAAGCAGTCCGAGGAAGCCGCAGCGGAAGCCGAAGCCCAGCGCGACCGAGGTCTCCGGCTCGTAGACGAGCGCCGCATCGTTGAGCTTCAACTTGTCGAGCGCATCGCGCAGCGCGGGATAGTCGGAGCCGTCGATGGGATACAAGCCCGAGAAGACCATCGGCTTGGGGTCGCGATAGCCGCCGAGGGCCTCGACGGCCCCCTTGTGCGCCAGGGTCACGGTGTCGCCCACTCGGGATTGGCGCACGTCCTTGACCCCGGTGATGAGGTAGCCGACCTCCCCCACGCCGAGGCCGTCGGCGGGCACCGGCTCGGGCGAGATGACACCGATCTCGAGCAGGTCATGGGTCGCCCGGGTGGACATCATCTGGATGCGCTCGCGCGTGGAGACGTGGCCATCGATGACACGGACGTAGGTGACGACGCCGCGATAGGTGTCGTAGACGGAGTCGAAGATGAGTGCGCGCACGGGCGCCGATGGGTCACCGATGGGCGGGGGCACCAGGCGCACGACCTCCTCGAGGAGTTCGGCGACACCTTCGCCGGTCTTGGCCGACACCTTGAGGACATCATCGGGTGAGCACCCGATGATGTGAGCCAGCTCCGCGGCGTACTTCTCCGGCTGGGCAGCGGGCAGGTCGATCTTGTTGAGCACCGGGATGATCTGGAGGTCGTTCTCGAGCGCGAGGTAGAGGTTGGCGAGCGTCTGGGCTTCGATGCCCTGTGCGGCATCCACGAGTAGTACGGCGCCCTCGCACGCCGCGAGGCTGCGCGAGACCTCGTACGTGAAGTCGACGTGTCCGGGGGTGTCGATGAGGTTGAGGACGTAGTCCCGGCCGTCCTGGGCGCGATAGGGCAGGCGCACCGCCTGGGACTTGATGGTGATGCCGCGCTCGCGCTCGATGTCCATGCGGTCGAGGTACTGGGCCCGCATCTGGCGCGCATCGACGACGCCGGTGATCTGCAGCATCCGGTCGGCGAGGGTCGACTTGCCGTGGTCGATATGGGCGATGATGCAGAAATTGCGGATCACCGCCGGATCGGTCCGGCCGGGCTGGGGAGCGGGCACCCCAGCATCCTGTCACGGGTCCCCCTAGGGGGCAGTCCGCCGCCCAGGGGTCGCTCCTAGGGCGATTTGAGCCCCGGGAGGCCGGCGGGTACCCTTGGACCTCGGCCCAGCCGGGGATGGCTGGGGCGATCAGCATTCGAGAGGCAGAGGCTCACACGTGGCGAACATCAAGTCGCAGATCAAGCGCAACCGCACCAATGAGAAGGCGCGGCTGCGCAACAAGTCTGTGAAGTCTTCCCTCAAGACCCACGTGCGCAAGTTCCGCGACGCTGCGGACGCTGGTGACGCCGCCAAGGCCCAGGAGCTCGCCCGCGAGGCCTGCCGCCAGCTGGACAAGGCCGTGAGCAAGGGCGTCATCCACGCCAAGCAGGCCGCCAACCGCAAGTCCTCGATCGCCAAGCGCGCCGCGACCGTCTAACTCGCCGCTTCCCCATCCGCCGGGCCTCTCGGCCGGGCTTCCCCTACGCGTCCGATCGCGATGCCGTGTTGACGACGTAGGACTCCAGGTCGTGGAGCTTCTGATCGACGTCCCGGGACTCTCCCTCGCGCAGCCCGCCCTTGACGGCCACGTCGAGGTCGGCCAGTCCGACCACGGCCACGGCAAGCCGGTCCGCGCGCCAGCGCTTCGCCCGCGTGCGTGCGTTGCGCAACTGCCAGTCGAAGCGGATCCCGGTCTCCTGCATCGCCTCGGCTTCGCTCATCGTCGGCGGCAGCCCCTGCACGCGCACGAGTGATCTCAGACCGCTGCCGAGCATGGCCGTGACCGCGGGCCCCACTCCTGCACGCCCCGAGGCCTCCGCCATCCAGCGCAGGTCCCGAAGCGCATCCACAGGGCGGCGGTCCCATACCGAGTCCGATACGCGATAGCCCTGCATGTCGGCGACGCCGACGAAGTACCGCGCCACCGCCTCCTCGTCGATCGGTCCGCTCTCCACATCGCTGCAGAGCTGGGCGATGGCCCCGATGAGGAGGGCGACGTCATGGCCTATCGCCTCGTAGAGGGCGTGGATCGCACCCGATGTGGCCTTGCGCCCACGGCGTCGCACTTCGGCGGCGAGGAAGTCCTCCGTCTGGCGCCCCTTCTTGAGCGCAGCGCAGGACACGTCACGGGACCCTGCAGCACGCAGGGCGGTGAGGTACTTCTTCCCCTTCACTCCCCCCGGGTGGGCAACGACGAGGGAGACCCCCGGCGGCGGGTCGGCGATCGCCGCCTCGATGATGCGCCACAGGGCATCGTCGATCTGGTCGGCGTCGCTCACGATGATGAGTGCCGGCTCGTCGAAGAGCGTGGGGCCGAGTGCTTCGGCAAGCGCCGCGACAGCGCCTTCGTCCGCCGCCGACACCATGCGGCGATCGGGGTCGGCTCCCTCGCGCTCGCGCGCCTCGCCGCGCGCCTCCTCCAACGCCTGCTTCACGAGGACCTCTTCGGATCCCGTGATCAAGGTGATGGGCAGGCTCACGCGGGTCAGCATGCCACGCACCCCTTCAGCCCGACGACGTACGCCGGGTGACCACGCCGAGGGGAGCCCCCACGATCGCCACGTCCCCCGCCAGGTCGGTGCGCGCGACGAGAGCGCCCTGCGTCTCCCACGCCCGGAGCGTCTCCGGTGCGGGGTGGCCGTATCGGTTGGCCTGGCCGACGCTCACGATGGCGACCCGCCCGGCCGTCCAGGACGCCAGGGCCGGATCCTGGAATCGCGACCCGTGATGCGGCACCTTGACGATGTCCACTCCGGGGCCGGCAAGCGATGTGCGCAGGGCCACCTGCGCGGCGACCTCGACATCCCCAAGCAGGAGCAGGCGGACGCCGCGCACCTCCGCGAGGAGCACGACGCTGGCGTTGTTGGGCGCCGACTCGGGGCCGCGGATGATGCGCTGCGGCCACAGCACCGTCAGCGCGATGCCATCGACCTGCAGGCGCTGACCCGTGCGGGCGATGCCGACCGGGACGTCGGCCAGCCACTGCTCCACCTTGGCCGCCTGCTCGAGCGGCTCTCGCAGCGGTGAGATGAGCGCAGCAGCCACCGCTCGATCCTCGAGGACACCGGGCACTCCATCGACATGATCGGCGTGGTGGTGGGTGAGCACCAGGAGGTCGACTCGGGTGACCCCCGCATCCCCGAGGCAGCGATCGATCGCCACCGGATCGGGTCCCGCGTCCACCACGACGGTGCCGCCGCTGTCCCCCCGCAGCACCAGGGCATCGCCCTGGCCGACATCGCAGGCGAGTGCCAGCCAGTCGGGCGGCGGCCAGCCGGCTCGCTCCGGCACGCGCAGCGCGAGCACCGCGATGGTCGCGAGGACGACCGCCCCGAGTACGACCGTGCGCGGGCGTCCCGTCCGCTCGTGACGGCCGCGATGCCGGCGGATCGCGTGGACGAGCGCCAGGGCGACAATGCCGGCCAGCGCTGCGCCAGCGAGACCACCGGGCCACGGCAGCGTCGCCGCAGGCCAGGCGGATGTCGTCTGCGCGACCCACGCGATCCAGGCGGCGAAGGGCTCGGCGCATCGCGCGAGCAGGACAGCGAGCGCCGGTGCGAAGGTGCCGGTGATCGCGGCGAGAAGGCCGAGCACGGTGACGGGTGCCACCGCGGGCGCCGCCAGGAGGTTGGCGGGCAGGGAGACGAGGCTGAGCCCATCGCCGAAGGCGGCGATGAGCGGCAGCGTGGCCACCTGCGCGCCGATGGTGAGTGCCAGCGCCGCGACAGCCGCCCGTCGCGCACGTCCGCCCTTGCCCCACCTCGACACGATCGGCGCGGCAAGCAGGATGAGGCCGCCCGTCGCAGCGACCGAGAGGGCGAACCCCCACGACGAGGCCAGCGGTGGCGAGGTCACGACGAGCACGATCACGGCGAAGGCCAGTGCGTGGACTCCCGCACGCCGCGTGCCCGTGATCACGGCCAGGAGTGCGACGACCGCCATCATCGAAGCGCGCAGCACGCTCGGCTGCGGGCCCACGATGACGACGAATGCGCCGAGTGCCACCCCTGCCGCCACGACGCGGCCGACGAGGCCGAGCCCCGCGAGAGTGGCGACGAGCAGGACGGCGCCGACGACGATTGAGGTG
>JBEGMG010000015.1:0-5151 GCA_041183165.1 Actinomycetota bacterium
CTTCTATCCCGACGGCTCACGCCTCGACGTGCACGCCAATGTCGACGAGATGGCCGAGGAGATCCGCAACGTCATCGGGCCGGAGGAGGCCGCGGGCTACCGTCGCTACGTCGACTTCGTCTCCCAGCTCTACCGCTACGAGATGACCGACTTCATCGATCGCAACATCGACTCGCCGTTCGACCTGCTCACCCCCAACCTCGCCAAACTCGTCGCCATCGGAGGCTTCCGCAAGCTCGCACCGCGCGTGCGCGAGTTCCTGCGCGATCCGCGCACCGAGCGGGTCTTCTCCTTCCAGGCGATGTACGCCGGGCTCTCCCCGTACGACGCCCTCGCGATCTACGCCGTCATCGCCTACATGGACTCCGTCGCCGGGGTGTTCTTCCCCAAGGGCGGCATGCATGCGGTGCCCCAGGCCATGGCCGCCGCGGCGGAGAAGCACGGGGTGCAGTTCCGCTACGGCACCGAGGTCACCCGCGTCGAGACGCGCGGCCAGCGTGCCGTCGCCGTGCACACCGCAGACGGTGAGCGTCTTGAGGCCGATGTCATCGTGCTCAACCCCGACCTGCCCGTCGCCTACCGCGATCTCCTCGGTCGCTCGCCGTGGAGCATCCGCCGGCTCGACTACTCGCCGTCCTGCTTCCTGCTCCTTGCGGGATCGTCCGCGTCGTACTCCCAGATCGCTCACCACAACATCCACTTCGGTAAGTCCTGGAAGGGCGTCTTCCGCGAGCTCATCGACGAGAAGCGGCTCATGAGCGACCCGAGCCTGCTCGTCACCAACCCCTCGCACTCCGATCCGAGCCTCGCCCCCGACGGCAAGGAGATCTACTACGTGCTCTTCCCCACGCCCAATCTGGATGCCCCGATCGACTGGCGCACAGAGGGCCCGCGCTATCGCGATGAGGTCGTGCGCGTGCTGGAGGAGCGCGGCTACCGCGGCTTCGGCGACGCCATCGAGGTCGAGGCGACCACGACTCCCCTGGACTGGGAGCAGCGCGGCATGGAGCGCGGGGCGCCGTTCGCCGCGTCGCACTCTTTCCTGCAGACCGGGCCCTTCCGCCCGCGCAACATCTGGGGCGAGAACGTCGTCTTCACCGGATCGGGCACACAGCCCGGAGTGGGCGTGCCCATGGTCCTCGTCTCCGGCCGGCTCGCTGCCGAGCGCGTCCTGGGCAAGGACCCGCTCTACCGCTCCCGCGCCCTGCGCTGACACCGCCCCGCCACGCTGACGCCTACGCTGGCGTCGTGACCACCTGGGATGTGCGCCTCCTCGCGCGCTATGCCCTTCCCGGGTTCGTCGGCTCGCTCATCCTCGCGGTCGGAGCGCTCGGCGTGGGCTGGCTGCCACTGAACGGCGGACTCCCCGACCTGATCGGCGTCGAGGCACTCCGCGGCACGACCGCGGGGCTGCTCCTCTCGCGCGCCTTCGTCTTCGTCGGGGTTGCCCTGCTCCTCCAGGCCTGGCTCATCCTGGGCCACGACCTGCTCGCCGACGCCGACGATCCCCACAGCCTTCGCGGTGTCCAACCGCGTGTCCTCGTCACGGTGCTCATCGCCTGGGTGGCACCACTCGTGCTCGCTCCGCCGCTCTTCAGCCGCGACGTCTACTCCTACTTCGCCCAGGGCCGCGTCGTGGCGTCCGGCCAGGATCCCTACGAGACCGGAGTCGCGGTCATCGACGGTTGGTTCGAGGACGGCGTCGACCCGATGTGGGCGGAGACGCCGACTCCCTACGGCCCTTTCTGGCTGCTCTTCGCGCGCGGGGTTGCCAACTTCACGCCGGAGCAGCCGGCGCTTGCCGCACTGATCTTCCGGCTCTCCGCGCTCGCCGGGCTCGCGCTGCTCGTCATCTACCTGCCCCGTCTTGCCGTCGCCCACGGCATCGATCCCGCACCCGCCCTGTGGCTCGGCGTACTCAATCCGCTCGTCGTCATGCACGTGGTGTCCGGCGCGCACAACGACGCGCTCATGATCGGCCTCATCGTCATGGGCTTCGCCCTGGCGAGTGAGCGCCGCCCGACAGGGGCCATCCTCGGAGTGGTCGCGATCGCGCTTGCCGCCGCCATCAAGCCCATCGCGCTCCTCGCGCTTCCCTTCGTCGGCCTCATCTGGGCCGGCGTCACCGCGGGATGGGGCGCACGCATCCGCGCGTGGTTGCTCGCCCTGCTGATCACCATCGCTGTCTTCGCCGTGGCGAGCGTCCTGGCGGGAGTCGGGCCGGGGTGGATCGCCGCGCTGGGCACCCCCGGCGAGGTGCGCACCTGGCTCTCCCCCGCGACCGCCATCGGCATGCTCATCGGGATGGCCACCACCGCCACGGGCCTCACCATCGACGATGCCCTCGTCGTCACGATCACGCGCACCCTCGGCACCATCGCGGCACTCGTCATCGTGGCGTGGTTGATCCTGCGCCCCGAGGGACGCAGCCCCGTGCGCGGCGCTGCGCTCGCCTTCCTCACCGTCATCCTGCTCGGACCGGTGATCCAGCCGTGGTACCTGCTCTGGATCCTTCCGCTCTTCGCCGCGACGGGACTGGGGCCGACGCAGTTGCGGATCGCCATCCTCACGATCGCGGGCTTCTCCCTGCACGGCATGGCCGAATCCAGCTCGACGTCGGACAACCTCTTCGAGTTCAGCGATGGGCTGGCCATCGTCGCCGCCTTCGTCGTCGTAGGCCTCGTGCTCCTTGTCAGCCCTCGCGAGCGCCGACTCGTCCTTGGCGGCCCCTTGGCCCACGGCATGCTTCCCGCAGACCCCGAGGCACAGGCCCGTGCCTCGGCATCCGTCTTCCGTGGCAGGATCGCCCCCCGTGAATGAGTGGGATGCGGCCGGGATCGTCGATCCTTCACTGCGCGCGTCCTACGAGCGGTGCAAGCGACTCAACGCCGAGCACGGCAAGACCTACTACCTCGCCACGCTCCTGCTCCCGCCGCACAAGCGTCCCTACGTCCACGCGCTCTACGGCTTCGCCCGCTACGCCGACGAGATCGTCGATGACCTGTCCTCGACCCTCACCGACGCCGAGAAGGCCGACTGGCTGGGGAGCTGGGGAGACGAGATCCTCGCCGACATCCGGCGCGGCCGCTCACGCGATCCCGTCGGCCGTGCCCTCGTCGACACGGTGCGGACCTGGGACATCCCCGTGGAGCACTTCGAGGCCTTCCTGCACTCGATGCGCATGGATCTCACCGTCACCGACTACGCGACGTACGACGATCTCTACGAATATGTCTACGGCAGCGCGGCGGTCATCGGCCTGCAGATGGTGCCGATCCTGGAGCCCAGCTCACCCGACGCCTACTCACGCGCCAAGGACCTCGGCGTGGCCTTCCAACTCGCCAACTTCATCCGCGACGTCGGCGAGGACCTGCATCGCGGGCGCGTCTACCTCCCGCTCGACGAACTCGCTCAGCACGGCGTGACACGCGAGGTCCTCGAGCGCCGCGTGGCCACGCCCGCTGTCAAGGCTGCGCTGGCCGAGCAGGTCGCGCGCGTGCGCGCACTCGAGGAGAGCTCGCGGCCGGGGATCGCCATGCTCTCGCCCGACTCGCAGCCGTGCATCGAGGCCGCGCGCATCCTCTACTGCGGGATCGTCGACGAGGTCGAGCGCATCGACTACGAGGTCTTCGACAAGCGTGCGACAGTGCCGCTACGCCGTCGGCTCGCGGTCGCCGGGCCCGCCTGGGTCCGCGCCCGACGCGCGCGTCGACGCAGTGCTGCCCGACACAGTGCCGCCTGACG
This sequence comes from Actinomycetota bacterium, assembly GCA_041183165.1. Taxonomy (GTDB): domain Bacteria; phylum Actinomycetota; class Actinomycetes; order S36-B12; family S36-B12; genus Mxb001. The sequence goes on from JBEGMG010000015.1 coordinate 3,745, forward strand.
AGTCGCTGCTGCGCCGCCGCGCGGCCCAGGTCCGCCAGATGGGCGGGCCGGACATCGGCTCGCGCTGCACGCCGCGGCGACCCCAGTAGACCCACAGCGCCATCGCCAGCAGGCACAGCGCGAAGCCCATGAGCAGGTCCTCGAAGGGCTGGTAGGCGATGCGGCCGCTGCCGATGAAGGGTGGCGGCCCGGCATCAGGCTGATAGCCCACGATCATGGAATCGGAGTAGCGGAAGACCTGCAGTCGCGTGAGTACGCCGTTGGTGAGGAGCTGGAAGAAGACGACGATGGCGTAGGCGACCCAGAATCCGCGGCGCGTGACCAGGCGCGTGCGCAGGATGAGGACGTCGGTGACGATCGCCGCGATGACGACGGCGATGCCGATCTGGGTGTAGGTCATCGCGCGTCACCGCCCTGCGCCTCGGCGGGAGCCTCATCGCCGAGGGGCCAGCCCTTCACGGCGCGGACGGCTTCCAGGCTGAGGATGGAGGCGAGGGGGACGACCACGAAGAAGATCAGCTCCTCGACGGGGATGACGCCGAAGAGCTCCACGCCGACGGTGCGCTCGGGGTCGAAGCTCCAGTGCCCGGTCGCGATCGCCCAGACATCCCAGATGACGAAGATCGTGAAGGGAACGGCCAGGGCGAGCAGCAGTCGCTTCCACCGGCGTAGGACGCGCGTGCGCAGGGCGATCTCGAGCCATGCCGACCCGAGGAAGATGAAGAGAAGCACGCCGAGGTAGGTGAGGCGCTCGATCTCCATCAGGCGCCCGACATGAGCTTGGCGTGGTCCCACGTCACGGCGCGCTCGGGCACCAGGCGCATCGCCACCTGCTTGACCGCGGTGGGGCGATAGGCCTCCATGGCCGCGGGCACGTGCTCGGGGTCGAGTCCTTCGTACTTCACCAGGAGTGCGGCCGCAATCTCGCAGATGACGTCGATGTCGTCGCTCAACTCGAGTCGGCCGGAGACCTGCACGCCGCGCAGCTCGGCGTAATGATCGCCGTCCTCGACAAGGGTGGCCACGCGCGGGTCGCGACGTACATTGGCGACCTTCTGCGACTTGGCGTAGGTCCGCATCCACACGTCCCCATCGCGCAGCACGAACCACATGGCGACGGGGTCGGGGACTCCGTCGGGCCCGATCGTGGTGAGGATCATCGTGCGCGCATTCTCGAGGAACGCACGGATCTCGTCATCGCCCATGGCGATCTCATCGCGTCGGCTCACGTGTCCATCCTGCCCATCAAGCCCCAGGGCTGCCACGCCGGATCCGCGCATCCCCTGCTGGGGCATCCCGCCGACCTAGACTCGGGCCATCATGGAGTCCCCGACCGGCCAGGCCCCCGCCGATCCCCTCATCGGGACCCTCGTGGACGGCCGCTACCAGGTGGTGGCGCGCATCGCC
>JBEGMG010000016.1:0-3654 GCA_041183165.1 Actinomycetota bacterium
GTACGCCGAGATCGACGAGGGGCGCTGCCCTTATGTCCTCGACGTCCGCAACCAGGACGAGTACGCCACATGGCAGATCGAGGGCACGAGGCCCGTCCCGATGAGGAACGTCCCCATCTGGATCGCCGTCGAGGAGTCGGAGTCGCTCGCCCAGGAGATCCCCGACGACACGGTGGTTGTCTGCGCGCACGGCAACGGCAGCGATCTGCTCATCGACGTGCTCAAGGATGAAGGCCGCGAGGTGCGCACACTCGAGGGCGGCACGGCCGCGTGGGCTGAGCTGCTCATCGCCCGGACCATCGAGGGGCTACCCGACGGCATGGTCGGCTACCAGATCGCGCGGCCCGCGAAGGCCTGCCTGTCCTATCTCATCGGCGTCCCGGGGCACGGCTGCATCGTCGTGGATCCGGCACGATTCCCGCAGACCTACCTCGACCTCGCGGCACGGCACGAGATGTCCATCGTGCATGTGCTCGATACGCATATCCACGCTGACCACATCTCCGGCGGACCAGCCATGGCGGCCGAACTAGGCGTGCCCTATCACGTGCCGGTGGAGGACTCCGGTGCCCAGACGCCCTTCGCCAACGAGCCTTTGGACGATGGCGCCATCCTCGACCTGGGTGCCGCTGCGATTGAAGTGCTGGCCATCAAGGCACCCGGCCACACTCCGGGGAGCACCTGCATCCACATTCCCGGACACCTCGTCCTCACCGGCGACACCGTCTTCGTCCGCGGGCTGGGTCGGCCCGATCTCACCGGCAAGGCTTCCGAACTCGCGACCGAGCTCTTCCACACGATCCACGATCGGCTGGCGCCGCTCGACCGGGCCACCAGGGTCATGCCCGCCCACTGGACCCTGATGGAGGAGATCGGCGATGACGGGATGGTGGCGACGACCCTGGGCGCGATATTCGAGGCCGACATCATGTCGGTGGGAGACATGGAGCGCTTCATCGAGGAGATCGTCTCCACCCTGCCCTCAGCCCCGGACTTCTACGACACCATCCGGCTGGTGAACGCCGGTCAGGCAGCCACGGCCGAGGAGATCGAGACCCTCGAGATCGGCAAGAACCAGTGTGCCGCGTCGACGAGCATGTGAATTCGGGCATATGAGAGTCTGAACCCATGAAGAGATCACTCACCCTCACCGGCGCCGGCCTCGCCGCCGCCGGACTAGTCCTCGCTATGGTGCCCGCCCTCTCGGCGTCGGCCCTGGAATTCGACGAGCCGTGCGCTCAGATGGGCGGCAACGTCACCATCCTCAGCACCCCCACGCCGACGTGCACCCTCCTCTACACCTCGGGTCCGTCGTCGATCGTGCTTCCGAGTGACGGTCCCCGCCTCGTCTACGGCGTCGTCAACATGATGGGTTCCTCGGTCCCTACGACCTTCACGGATCAGAACGGCATCGTGTACCCGCTCAACCCCACTGAGGGGAAGCGCTGGCTGTCCGTGGGCCCGACCAAGGCCTCGCAGACCATCGTCAAGGCGGAGATCGTCAACAAGAAGATCGGTAAGACGTTCCCCTACCTCTTCATCACGGACGATGCGATCACCGACCGCTTCTCCGGCAAGACCTTCATCGGCAAGACCAACAACGCCAAGGGCTCGAAGAGCGCGATCTCCATCTGGACCCGCATCGACTGGGCGTCAGGCCTGTCCGACAACGGCGGCCTTCGCGGAGTCATCGCCAACTACAAGCAGAACGTCCTCGAGGCTGGCCAGTGCAAGCCGGCCATGACCAAGCAGCATGCCGACATGGTCAAGCAGCGCTTCGGCCAGAAGGGCAAGTTGAATCTCAGCTGGAACCCGGGCCTTACCAAGAGCCAGGGTGGCTCGAGCCTGATCATGAACACCGAGACCAGCGCTGTCTTCGCCCGCCCGGCGCCGACTGCGCTCGAACTCACCCAGCGCGTCTGGAAGCCCGGCAAGATCAACTTCACGCTGGTGGGGTCGAATTCCGGCCTCATGAAGATCCTGGTGTACGACGTGCGCGCGGGCAGCGCCGTCACCAAGTGCTCGCTCAAGCCGTAGGCGGAACGAGTCATGTCATGAGTGAGGGCGTCTTGTCCCGGCCGAAGCCGCGACAAGACGCCCTCACGTTCTTCCCACGACCGGTTGTGGCATCCACCGCCGGACGAGCGAAAGGCGGACGCCCGTGAAGCGAATGCTCACCGGCACGATCGCGGCGGTGTCGATGCTGAGCGTGGTGATCGCCCTCGTCCCCACCTCCGCGACGGCGGCCCCGACGACCAACCCGCAGGCGTGCCAGCGCATGTCCGGCACGACAACGATCATCGGAGAGCCGACGCCCGTCTGCAGCCTCGTCTGGATCCAGAAGGGCACGCCCAATGTCCGGCTTCCCGAGGACAAGCCCTCGATGGTCTACGGCGTCATCTACCGCACGTCCTACGGCGTTCCGCCGACCGCGATCATCCTGCGCGACGGCACCAAGATCCCGCTGAAGCCCTCCGAGGCGGATCGCTGGACCCGCGAGGGATCTGTCCGTGTCGCGCAGACGATCGTCCGCGCAGAGTTGCTCAAGCCGGGCCTCCCGCAGGTCGAGGCTGTCAAGACCTGGCCCTACGTCTTCATCGCCGACGACGCGCTCGTGGATCATTCCGCCGGCTACTCCTTCACCGGTCGCTTCGCCAATAACGACTCGTCCAAGCAGGTCTGGGCCCGGATCAACTGGTCGCCGAACGGCAAGGTGGGCGATGACGTGACCGGAGCCATCGCCAACTGGGACGTGGCGATCAAGGACGGCAAGATCTGCCGCGAGGCCGTGAAGAAGCAGTTCCCGTCTGTCACGGCGCAGACCATCGGCGGCAAGAAGGTGCACATGTCCTGGGTGCCGAACTCCTATGTCGGCGGTCAGGCCTACTTCGTGATCGTCACGGAGTCTGGCGTGAAGTTCTTCCGGAACGCCCCATCGCTGTCGAAGCTCGTCAACGCAACCTGGGATCCGCTGGTCAAGGGCAAGTTGAACTTCAAGGCCTCGGACTCGCCGACATCGGTTGATCGGCTCAATGTGGTGAGTATCACGCCTCGTCCCGATACCTTCAGGTGCACGCCGTAGGCGGAGGGGACTGACCGATGGACCGTGAGACAGCGCTCGAAATCCACGAATTGCATGCACGTTTGTGCAAGGCGATCGCGGATCCCAAACGCCTGCTCATCATCAATGAGCTGCGTGACGGCCCCCTGACGGTGGGAGAGCTTGCGGAAGCGCTGGAAATCGGCCAGCCCAACTGCTCGCAGCACCTTGCGATTCTGCGTGACCGCGGAGTCGTGGAGGCCACCCGTCAGGGGCCGCACGTCGTCTATTCCCTGCGCAGCGACAAGGTCCTCGCGGCCATCGACCTGCTCCGGGAATTCATGGCCGAGGAGCTGGGCACCCGCAGCCGACTCGGCAAGGCGGCCACCCGGGCACCGCGCTCCCTGGCGAGCCTCTAGGCGTCTAGCGTCTCTCCGCGGTGCTCGCGTATCCGATCCAGGCTTACCGTGAGTCTCGCGGCTGCTGCTGCGGGAAGCCCCACGTCTTCGAAGACCTCCTGGTTGAGGATCTCGGTCGCCGCACGCGCGCGACGGCGGCCCGCAGGTGTGATGCGGGCGAGCACCTGGCGGCGATCCCCCTCGCCGCGCTCCCTC
>JBEGMG010000017.1:0-10309 GCA_041183165.1 Actinomycetota bacterium
TCGAGTGCGGTGAGGGGGTCGTGGAGCCTCCCACGACGGTGGTTCAGGCGACCAAAGCCGCTTAGTTGAATTATCAACGACTACATCAGTAACTGTGCCGCGACCGTCGATCTATCCACTGACGTAGGAGTTGCGGCGGCGGTGCAGAATGTGTCCCGTGACCGACCACCAGACCCCACTCACCGGCCTGGGCTGGCCCACTTCACGTGAAACCGACACGGATGTTTCCCGTGAAACATCTCCGGCTGGGCTCGGCTGGCCCGTTTCACGTGAAACCGGGGGCCTGTCACCGCTCCCCTCACGGCAGGAGGGCGCGTGACCCGCGTCCTGGCGGTGGCCAACCAGAAGGGCGGAGTGGGCAAGACGACGACCACGGTCAACGTGGCGTCCGCCCTGGCTGCGGACGGCCACGATGTCCTCGTGATCGACCTCGATCCACAGGGCAACGCTTCCACGGCCCTGGGCCTGGAGCACCACAGCGGAGTGCTGAGCACCTATGAGGTCCTCACCCAGGACGTCCCCCTGGCTGAGATCGTGGCCGAGGCGACCGAGGGTGGTGGTCACCTGTGGGCGGCTCCGGCGACGATCGACCTGGCCGGCGCGGAAATCGAGCTCGTCTCCCTCGTGGCCCGTGAGGGTCGCCTGGACCGGGCGATCCAGGGCTACCTGGCTGACCACGAATCCCGGCACGGCCGCCCCCTCGACTACGTCATCATCGACTGCCCTCCCAGCCTCGGACTGCTGACCCTCAACGCCCTGGTGGCTGCCCGGGAACTCCTGCTCCCGATCCAGTGCGAGTACTACGCCCTCGAGGGCGTCTCCCAATTGCTACGCACCGTCGACCTGGTCACGAAGCACCTCAACCCCGACCTACGGGTGGGTGCGGTGCTCCTCACGATGTACGACGGCCGGACGCGACTGTCCTCCCAGGTGGTCCAGGAGGTGCGGGAGCACTTCGGTGACGCTGTCCTGCCAACGGTCATTCCCAGGTCGGTGCGTCTCTCGGAGGCTCCGTCGTACGGCCAGACGGTCCTGGCCTACGACGCGAGCTCCTCCGGAGCCCTGGCCTACGTCCAGGCGGCACGCGACCTGAACGGAGCGACCAGTGAGTAGTTATCCACAGGTTATCCACAGAATCGTGAGGGGAGGCCCCTATGGCTGAGGCGAAGCGCGGCCTAGGCCGTGGACTGGGTGCCCTCATTCCGACCGAGCCGCCGGCGGCACAGACGCCAAAGGGCAAGGGATCCGGCGCGAAGGCCCCGGCCGCCAAGCGTGGCGAGGCGCGGTCGGTGGCGCCCGAGCCCATCGCGGGCGCCATCTACGTCGAGATCGCCCCGGACGACGTCGTCCCCAATCCACGCCAGCCGCGGCAGGTCTTCGACACCGATGCGCTGGCAGAGCTGGTGCACTCGATCAAGGAGATCGGACTCCTCCAGCCGATCGTCGTGCGCCGTCGCGAGGGCAAGGGAGCGCACTACGAGCTCATCGCGGGTGAGCGCCGCTGGCGCGCATCCCAGGAAGCGGGCCTCGACCGCATTCCGGCGATCGTGCGCGACACGACGGACGACAACATGCTGCGCGAGGCACTGCTGGAGAACCTCCACCGCGCTCAACTGAATCCACTCGAAGAAGCTGCGGCCTACCAGCAACTTCTCGCCGACTTCGGAGGGACCCAGGACGAGCTGGCTCAACGCCTCGGCCGCTCACGTCCCCAGGTCGCCAACACCCTGCGCCTGCTCAAGCTCCCGCCTGCCGTGCAGCGCCGTGTGGCGGCAGGGGTCATCAGCGCCGGTCACGCACGGGCACTTCTCTCCCTCGATGACGCGGATGCCATGGATGTGCTCGCCGAACGCATCGTCAAGGAGGGACTATCGGTCCGCTCCGTCGAGGAGATCGTGCTCATCGGTGACGACGGCGAGCCCAAGCGCAAGCGCACCCCCCGTCCGCGCGGCGGTGCCTCGGCGGAAGTGGTCGAGGTGACCGCGGGTGTGAGCGAGCGGCTGGGTGACCTACTCGACACACGCGTGCGGGTCGAGGGTGTGCGCACGGCGCGCAGCCGAGGACGCCTCGTGGTGGAGTTCGCCGATCTCGACGACCTCCGTCGGATCGCGGACATCATCGAGGGCTGACCTCGAGCGATCGACGTGCATCGAGTGGAAATGCTCGAATGCTGACCCGCTCGCCTCACACTCGCGCATGTAGCCTCACCCCGTCAGGATGGTCTGACCATCACGAGAGCAGGAGTCGATATGCGCACGGTGATCATCGGCGGCGGTGTCCTGGGCCTGACCCTCGGCTACGAGCTCGCGCTCCAAGGCGCCGAGGTTGAGATCGTCGATGCGCGCGAGTCGGGTCTTGGGGCCTCCTCGGTGAATGCGGGCTGGGTCGTGCCCTCCGAAGCCGCGCCGGTGCCCGGACCGGGCCTGATCCTCAAGTCGATTAAGTGGATGGTCCGCAAGGACTCACCGCTCTACATCCGCCCCTCCGTCCAGCCCGACCATGTGAAGTTCATGCTCGGCATGTGGCGCCGCTGCAACGAGCGCGACTTCCGTGCTGGATTCCAGGCCCACCTCGCGCTCGCCGAGTCGACCAACGACATCCTCGACGACTACGCACGTGATGGCGTCTCCTTCAACTCCTACGCGCAAGGCCTGCTCATGGCGTTCCGTGATGCCGACAATATGCATCATCACGTCGAGGGGCTGGACCTGCAGTCGGCATTCGGCCTCGACCCGCAGGTCCTCGAGGGAGACGCGATCCACCAGGCAGAGCCCGCACTGCGCAATGGTCTTGCGGGTGGCATCTACTTCCCGCACGAGCGTCACCTCGACGCTGCGTCGCTCACGCGGGGGCTGCGTGCGCGAATCGTCGAACTCGGCGGCACGATCACCGAGTCCGCTCCCATCGACCGCGTCGAGCGACTCGGCGACGTCGTCGTCGCGGTGCGCAGCGGCGAGCGCCGCTTCACAGCCGACTCCTTCGTCGTGGCGGCAGGTGCGTGGACCGGGCGCGTGACCGCACTCTTCGGCGTACCCCTGCCGATCCGCCCTGGCAAGGGCTACTCGATCGACATCACTCCCCCGCCCCTGCAGTTGCGCACGGCGATCAATCTCTCCGACGCCAAGATCGCGATGACGCCGTACGACGGTCGCATGCGCCTGTCGGGCACGATGGAATTCGCCGGTCTCGACGAAGACGTCAACGTCACACGCGTGCAGGCCGTCCTGCGCGGGCCCTCGGGCTACTTCGACAACTGGCAGACGCCGACGAGCGCACCGCAGGCCAAGGCAGGAATGCGACCCATGACCCCCGATGGCATGCCGATCATCGGTCTGCTGCCCAGCACCGCTAACGCCTACGTATCCAGCGGGCACGGCATGCTCGGAGTCACGCTCGGGCCGGGCACGTCGCGCGCACTCGCTGACGCCATGCTCGGTCGTGGCTATCCACCGAGGCTGATGCCCTTCAGCCCGACCCGATTCGCCCGACGCGTCAAGCCGATGCCGGCCCTCACCCCCGCGGGAGCGCATTCATGAGCACCGATCTGCACGGCATCCTCGTCGCCCTGGTGACCCCCTTCACGGCCGACGGCAAGGCGATCGATGATGCCAATCTCAAGCATCAGGTCGAGCGCATGGTGGCTGCGGGCATCCACGGACTGGTCCCGGCGGGCACGACGGGTGAGTTCACGACCCTGACTCATGACGAGCGCAAGCACCTCGTCGAGGCCGTGATCGAGTATTCGGCGGGACGCAGCGCGGTGGTGCCATCGACGGGCGCTCTGTCCACGGACGAGACGATCGAGCTCAGCCGTCACGCGGAGAAGGCCGGCGCCAAGGGCGTCATGATCGTGCCGCCGTACTACGACCCGCTGCGCCTGCATGAGCTGCACGCGCACCTGTCTGCCGTGGGACATGCGATCGGCATCCCGATCATGTACTACAACGTTCCTGGGGCAACGGGCCTGCGCCTGACACCGCATGAGCTTGCGGGTCTCGGCGCCCTGCCCAATGTGCGCTACATCAAGGACACCAGCGGCGACTTCTCGTCGGTGACCGCCATGTTGATGCACTTCACGGACTCGATCACGACCTTCAATGGCTGGGACACCCTCACCTTCGGCGCACTGGCCACCGGTGCGAAGGGCTCGGTCTGGGGGATGGCCAATCTCCTGCCCGAGCAGGCGGTCAAGCTCTACGACGCGCTCGCAGTCAAGGGCGACTTGGCGGAGGGACGCCGCCTGTGGCAGGGGCTCTGGCCGGTCAATGACCTCCTCGAGTCGCACAACTACGTGGCAGCGGTCAAGGGCGGCCTCGACGAGATCGGTGAGTCCGCTGGTCCCACGCGCCCGCCGATCAAGCCACTCGATCCGGCGGTCCGCACCGAGCTGGGTGCCCTGCTGCGGCATGCTCAGGGCCTGTGAGCCTGCACCTCACTTCCATCGAGGCCCACGCCGAGGGTGAGCCCGGTCGCGTCATCGTCGACGTCGACCACCTTGTGCCGGGGGAGTCGATCCAGGAACGCTTCGCTTACGCCGCGCGCGAGCTTCATGGCCTGCGACGTCTCGTGCTTCACGAGCCGCGCGGATATCCGGGCCTATGCGCCGTGCTCGCGCTCACGCCCTCGGACCCGCGGGCCGATGTGGCGATCATCGTCATGGAGCAGGGCGCTTTCACTCCCATGTCGGGCAGCAACACGATCTGCACCGTGACCGCGCTGCTCGAGACCGGACGCATCCCCATGGTCGAGCCGGTGACGACGGTGACCCTGGAGACCGCCGTGGGTCTCGTGAGTGTGGAGGCACGTTGCGAGGGTGGCAGGGTGCTGGCTGTCACGATCACGAACGTCCCGGCGTTCGCCGTGCATCTGGGCGTGCCGCTCACACTGCCGGCCGACCCGCGAGTCGACCCGCCTGGCGCGGCGCTCACGGTGCCGGTGGACATTGCCTTTGGCGGTCAGTTCTTCGTGCTTGCGAGCGCCAAGGATCTGGATGTGGGTTTGGGTCCTTCTGACGTGCCTCGACTCATCTCCCTGGGCGCACGCCTCAAACTCGCTGTGAATCAGCAGTATCCGGTCGCGCATCCTCTCAATCCGGGAATCGCCTCCACCAACCTCGTGATGATCACGGGCCCGTCACCCGCTCCGGGAGTCGACGGGTCCAACGCCATGGTCATGGCGACCGACCAACTCTCGGAGGATCCAGCGACGTGGACCGGAGCCCTTGATCGCTCGCCGTGCGGCACCGGCACCTGCGCGCGCATGGCCTGCATGCACGCCCGCGGTGAACTCGGACTCGATCAGCCCTACGTGCACATGGGCATGCTCGGCACGACCTTCACAGGCACGCTCGTGGGTGAGACGACCGTCGGGGACTACTCCGCCGTCCTGCCGACCATCACCGGGCGCGGTTGGGTGACGGGACGCAGCGAATGGGTGCTCGATGACAGTGATCCCTTCCCTGAGGGGTACACGATCGGCGATATCTGGCCGGCATGACCGCAGAGGAGAACCATGCTTCCCACGCCCCTGATCGGCACCTTCCTCGCTGCGGCCGCACTCGCCCTGAGCGCCTGTGGCGGCGGGTCCAGCACCGGCGGTGATCCTGCGAGCCTCGCCGGCACGTCGTACACCGTGACCGCTATCTCGATCGACGGCGGTGATCGGGAGGTCGTCGATCCTGTCGAGATCGCATTCGCGGCGGACAGCATCAGCGTGGCGACGCCATGCAATGGCATGTCCGGCCCGGTGACCTACTCCGAGACGACACTCACCGTGGGTGCACTCGCTTCGACAAAGATGGCCTGCGAGCCCGCTCTCATGGAGCAGGACCAGGTCATCGCCGATGCGCTCGCCGCGGACCCCACCTGGAAGGTGACGGGCAGCCAGCTCACACTGACCGGAGGCGGCACGGTGATCACGGCGGATTCCACTCAGCCCTAGTCACTGAAGGTGTCCTAGGCTCGTGGGTGAACGAGGGGAGGCCGCGTCTTGGGCGCCATCAGTCCGATTGCCCCTCCACTCACGGGGCCCGCGCTCTTCGACCAGGACTGGCTGAGTCTGTTCTTCTTGCACTGGGCTGTGGATCCGGTGGATGTGGCGCCCCTGCTGCCGCGCGGCACGAGGCCCGATGTCTTCGACGGCGCCACCTACGTCGGTCTCGTGCCCTTCAGGATGGTCAACGCCGGCCTGGGACGCAGTCACGCGACGCCGTACCTGGGCACCTTCCTCGAGTGCAATGTGCGGCTGTACTCGGTGGATGACGAGGGACGCCACGGTGTCGTCTTCCGCAGCCTCGAGGCGACCCGGTTGTTCACCGCGATGTCCGCGCGCTGGGGCTACGGCCTGCCCTACACGTGGGCGCACATGCGCGTGAAGCAGCGCGGCGACACCTGGTGGTGGTCGTCGCGACGTCGCTATCCGCGAGGCGGAGGGCGCTTGGAGATGGTCGCGCGCGTGGGGAAGCGCACTCGTCCCACCGACCTCGAAGTCTTCGTCACGGCGAGATGGGGGCTTCACTCAAGTGTGGCCGGCAGGACCCTATGGACACCTAACGAACACGTGCCGTGGGTGGTGCACGAGGCCGAGATCATCGACCTCGACCAGGACCTCGTGGCCAGGGCTGGTCTCACCGTGCCGCCCGAGCCGACCCTGCGCCCCCTCTTCGCTCCCGGTGTCCACACGACGTTCGGATTGCCTCAGGTCATCGCCTGACGTGCCCTGCTTCGCGGTGCGACGTACCGTGACCTGGTGAACCGCTGGGTATATGCCGTCTTCGGGGTCCTCGCCGCGGCCTTCGGCGTGGCCATCGGGACCCTGGTCGCAGCATTCATCGACGCTGCGTACGCACCGATCGAGGTCGTCGCCTCGACGGCCATCGACATTCCGCCGGCGGTCGTCAAGGAATGGGCGACGTCGACCTTCGGTACGGCGTCCAAATCCGTCGTCGTCGGCGTAGTGGTCGTGGCAGTGGTGGCGATCGCGGCGTGGTCCGGTGTTGCCTCGCGCACGAGACCGCGCTTCGGCATCCAGGTCATGCTCATCGCAGGGGTCGTAGGCGCGGTGGCTGCACTGCTGCGCCCGGTCGATGCCCTCCTCGCTCCGTTGCCGTCTCTCGTTGCGGGTGTGGCAGCCGCGCTCGCGCTGTGGCTGCTCCTTCGGTTGGCGCAGTCTGATGTGACCGTCGCTCCTGAGTCGGTTCCCGACATGCCCACGGACGGACTCAAGGAAGTCTCGCCGGGTTATCAAGACTTACCCGGGCGCGAAAGTCTTGGTATGTCCGCTGAGGTTCAGTCCGTCAGCCGGCGCGGAGTGCTGCTCGGCATCGGCGGAGTCGTGGTCGTCGGCGGCGCTGCCCTGGCCGGCGCCCGCTGGCTCACCACGCGCGCCAGCGCTGTCGCCTCGCGCGTCTCGGCTGTGCTCCCGAGCCCAGCGGAGGCGCTCCCACCGCTGCCGGCGAGCGTGCAGGCACCTGTGCCGGGCATGACGCCCTTCGTCACCCCCAACGCCGACTTCTATCGCATCGACACCGCCGTGATCGTGCCCCAGGTGACCGCAGAGGAGTGGACCCTGAGCTTCGACGGCATGGTGCGCCGGCCCTTCACGATCACCTATGCCGAGCTGCTCGACATGCCGATGGTGGAGCGTGACGTCACCATCATGTGCGTCTCCAATCCCATCGGCGGCGACCTCATCGGCACCGCGCGCTGGCTGGGTACGCCGCTCCTCCCTCTTCTCGAGCGCGCAGGTATCGAGCCGGGCGCCGATCAGCTCTTCAGCACCTCGATCGACGGGTGGACCTGCTCCACCCCGCTCGACGGACTCGCGGAGCGCGAGCCGCTCCTCGCGATCGCCATGAACGGCGAGCCTCTGCCCATCGACCACGGATTTCCCGTGCGCATGATCATCCCGGGCCTCTACGGCTTCATCTCTGCGACGAAGTGGGTCACGCGGATCACGGCGACGACCTATGCCGCGGATCCCGCGTACTGGACCGTGCGCGGATGGGCCACGGACGCACCCGTGCTCACGGGCAGCCGCATCGACCTGCCCGAGGGCAGCCTGTCCGTGGGGCAGACCGCCATCGCCGGCGTCGCATGGGCGATGGACGGCGACGGCATCAGCCGGGTCGAGGTGAGCATCGACGACGGGCCGTGGCAGGAGGCGCAGCTGGCTGACCAGCCGACCCCGCGGACGTGGCGGCAGTGGTGGCTGGAGTGGGAGGCGACCCCGGGCCGGCATTCCCTCACCGTCCGCGCTACCAACGGCCTCGGTGAGACCCAAACGAGCGAGGTTGCTGACGTCGTCCCCTCCGGAGCGACGGGATACGACATCGAAGTCGTCGATGTTGCGTGACCCGCATGGGCATACTGAGCCCGATGTCCGAGATCACCTCCACTGACTCCGAGCGAACCGGCCTCAGCCTGGGGCAGGCCATCGCGGTGGGAATCAACACCACCAGTCCGGCGTACTCACTGGCGGCGATCCTCGCGCCGATGGCCGCGCTGGTCGGCTATGCGACGCCCATCGTGCTCATCGTCTCCTTCATCCCGATGGCACTGACGTCACTCGCCTTCCTCTACCTCAATCGACGCGACCCCGACTGCGGCACGACCTTTTCCTGGGTGACGCGTGCGATGGGGCCCGTCCCCGGCTTCATGGTCGGATGGGCCCTCACCGCGGCCGGCGTGCTCGTCATCGGGAGCCTCGCGGAGACAGCGATCACCTACAGCCTGCTCCTCATCGGCCAGGACGGACTGGCCGGCAACCGCGCCTTCGTGATCGTGTGCGCGGCGATCCTCATCATGATCATGGTGGTGCTGTCGATCTTCGGCGAAGACTCCTCCATCCGACTGCAGTCGGTGCTCACCTTCGTGCAGGTGGGCATCCTGCTCGCCTTCGGCGTCTTCGCCTTCTACTCCGCGTGGAAGTTCGGCCTTCCGAGCTTCACCAGCGAATGGGTCAATCCGCTCGAGTACGGCGTCGCGCCACTCGTGGCGGCCATGCTGTTCGGCGTCTTCGCCTTCTGGGGGTGGGAGGCGGCCACGAACCTTTCCGAGGAGTGCCGCAAGCCGTCCGACGCCGGCCGCGCCGGTGTGCTCTCGACGGTGATCCTGCTCGTGACCTACGTCCTCGTGGCCGTGTCCGTGGTGCTGTACCTGGGGCAGGCCAACTTCGCGCCCATGAGCGACGACGGCATCGTCCTGGTCGACATGTCGACGGCCGTCTTCGGACCGCTCAGCTTCCTCGTCCTCATCGCGGTCGCCAGCAGTGCCCTCGCGTCGACCCAGTCGACGATGGTGCCCGGCTCCCGCGCGTTCCTGTCGATGGCACGACGCGGCGCCCTGCCGGCGGCGTTCGGCCGGCTCCAGCCCCGCTTCAAGACGCCGTGGGTGTCGCTCACCGTCCTGGCGGTGGTCGCTGCGATGTGGTACGTAGGTGTCAGCCTGATCTCCGAGAACGCGATGCTCGACACGCTCTCCTCACTGGGCATCCTCGTCGCCTTCTACTACGCCCTCACCGGCATCTCCTGCGTCGTCTACTACCGGCGGCATGTGACGCAGTCCGTCAAGGGATTCCTGCTCGTCGGCGTCGGTCCGATCCTGGGTTCCGTGGGCCTGGCGTTCATGCTCGTCGCTGCCATCCAGTCGCTGTGGGATCCGGCCACCTCCGCCTCGGGCGACGCGTGGGTGGGGCTCTCCCCGCCGCTGGCGATCGCGGCGGCCATGTTCGGCCTCGGAATCCTCGTGCTCGTGATCCGGCGCGTGAGGGCACCGGCCTTCTTCACCTCCACGCCACCGGAGCGTGCCGACCTGCTGCGCAGTCCCTTCCCGCTGGACATTGAGAAGCCGCCCCCCGCAGGAGGCATCGTCATCGACTGCAATGACGACGTCGCCACGATCCGCAGGACGATCGACGACCACCTGACCGACGACCTCGATCGGGGCACTCCGCTCTATCTGGTCTTCGGCGTCGAGCCAGGCGACTTCTCCGGAGACGAGTATGCCGTGATGCGGGACGCACTCCAGGACGATGGTGCACGCATCACAGCCGAGGTGCGCAGGGACCTGCGGTCGCGCGGCATGACTGAGATCTATCGGATCTACGACGAGGACCGCGCCGAGCAGTCGGTCGAGCGCGTCGCCTCGGCGCTGCAGGCCCGGGCGATCTGGTCAGCGCACCGGATGACGGCAGCCGAGGACTAGACGCGAGTCGTGGAGCGCTCCACGAGCGTCGCCATTTGCGCGCCCATGTCGATGCCCGCGGCCGCCAGTGCCTGTGGCACGAGTGATGTCTCCGTCATGCCGGGAGC
>JBEGMG010000018.1:0-3119 GCA_041183165.1 Actinomycetota bacterium
GGTGGACTCCCATGAGCGGTGCTGCGGCATGCGATCGAGTCGCCGTGGTGCCGCGGGCGGCGCACTGCGCAATGCGCGCCAGTGCAGGCGAGTCCTGGGCAGGACGCACCCGATCACCGAGACGAAGAGCAGGAGGTAGATCGCGGCGAACCACGGGGCGGCGTAGACATCGAAGAAGCCGAGTCGGTCGAGGAGTGGGCCCCACGTCGGATTGCCCTCGATCCAGTCATTGACCCGGATCGGGTCGGTGCCGCGCTGCGGGAGCACCGAACCAGGGATCGCGGCAATGGCGAGCAGGAAGAGCAGGATGAGGGCGATCCGCATGCTCGTCAGCTGCCGCCAGCACCAGCGAGCGAAGCCGACCGTGCCGAGTGGCGGCGGGGCCGCGGGCTCGGCAGAGGGCAGGTCGGTCGTCGTAGTCATCCCCCGCCAGTCTGCCCCGGGAAGCTCGCTCCCGCGCTTCCAGGTCTCCTAGAGCGGGGTTTCGAATCCCGGCACGAGCGTGCGCATCCAGATGGTGATCGAGTCCCACAGCCCGGAGACGAGGAGTACGCCGATCGCCACGAGCAGGCCGCCTCCGAGACGCATGATGAGGGTGTAGTGGCGGCGCACCCAGGCGAGCGCGCCCGCAGCCTGACGGAAGAGCAGTCCGAGCAGGATGAAGGGCAGTCCTAGGCCGAGGCAGTAGACGAAGGAGAGCAGGGCACCGCGTGCGGCGCTCCCCTCGGTGAAGGCGAGGCTCTGCACGGCGGTGAGCGCCGGTCCGATGCAGGGAGTCCAGCCGAGTCCGAAGAGCACCCCGAGCACCGGTGCACCCCACACGCTGTAGCTCGGCATGCGATGCATGCGCCATTCGCGCTGCATGCCGGGAATCACGCCCATGAAGGACAGCCCCATGACGATGACGACCACGCCGAGGATGCGGCTGATGATCATTTGGTACTCGAGGAGGAGCGAACCGAGCCCGCCGAAGAGCAGCCCGTAGGAGACGAACACGACCGAGAAGCCCAGGACGAAGAGCACGCTGCCCAGGAGCACGCGGCTCTTGACCACCACAGTCGTCGTGCCCCCGCGTTCCTCACCCGCGATCTCCGCCCCGGTGAGACCGGTGACGTAGGACAGATAGCCGGGTGCGAGGGGAAGCACGCACGGACTCGCAAAGGACACGATTCCCGCGGCGAAGGCGAGGAGCATGGCGAGGATGAGGCTCCCGCTCGCCACGGTCTCCGCGATGCCCACGTCAGCAGCCTACGACTTCGCGACGTCCTCGATCAGCGCCGTCAGGGTCGCCTCGGTGACACGGCCGATGATGCGGCCGGCGACACGCCCCTCGCGATCGACAACGAGGGTGGACGGGATCGCCTGCGGCGGGAGGGTGTCGCTGAAGAGCAGCTGCAGTCGTCCGTCAGCATCGATGACGTTGGGATAGGTCACGTCGTAGGCGTCGAGGAACGCGAGGGCCGCTGCTTCGGTGTCACGCGTGTCGAGCCCGACGAACTGCACGCCCTCACCCTCCACCTGGCGCCAGACGGTCTCCAGGACAGGCGCTTCAGCCCGGCAGGGGGCGCACCACGAGGCCCAGACATTGAGCACGACGACCTCTCCCAGATGGTCGCGCAATCGGAACTCGCCACCCTCGAGGGTCGGCCCGACCAGATCGGGGGCCGGCCCACGCTCTTCGGGCGCGATGAGCACGATCGAGCCATCTCCCGCGACGAACGCCGTACCTGCACCCTCGCTGTCGCTCGCACCGGAGCCGCACGCCGTGAGAAGCAGGGCCGCGGCCAGCACGGGGATCAGGCGTCGCATATCTCGATCGTCACATGCCGAGGTGCCTCAGGCACCCCGGCCCTTGGCACCGGGCAGGAGATCGGCCGCGGGCTCGGAGTACACGACCGAAGCAAGTCGGTCGCCTTCGAATTCGAATGACGTGAGCGAAGCCAGGGAGCACTCGCGCTTGCGGGGGTCGTGCCAGAGCCGGCGATCCTCCGCGTGCAGGCGGGCAATCCAGATGGGGAGCTGATGGCTCACGATGACAGTCTCTCGGCCGCGCGCCTCATCGCGTGCGTCGTGGATCGCATCGGTCATGCGGTCAGCCAGCTCGATGTACGGCTCACCCCAGGAGGGCGTGAAGGGATTCCACAGGTGCCGCCAGGCGCGCGGCTGGCGCAGTACGCCGTCGCCGACTCCCACGCGCTGGCCCTCGAAGACGTTGCCGGCCTCGATCACGCGCGGGTCGGTGACGATCTCCAGTCCGTGCACGGCCGCAATCGGAGCCGCGGTCTCCTGCGCTCGATCCAGAGGCGACGCAACCACGCGTGCGATATCCCGGCCCGCGAGAGCCTCCGCGGCACGATCCGCCATGGCCCGACCGCGATCGGAGAGGTGATAGTCGGGGAGGCGTCCGTAGAGGACACCCTCCGGGTTGTGCACCTCTCCGTGACGCAGCACATGCACCACGGTGCGGTCGCTGGAGTTGGCCATGCGAGGACTCAGGTGGCCTTGCGGCGCGCGGCCGCACGGCGACGGCTCGGACGCCACGAGGACTCCCCGGCCTCGAGGGCAGCCAGGCGCAGCTCCTCGCCATGTGCGGCGAGCGCCTCGGCGAGCGACACCGGCGTGGGGTCCTCGGCGAGGACGTCGACCCTCAGGCCGTGCTCCTCGGCGGTCTTCGCTGTCTGCGGCCCGATGCACGCGATGATCGTCGTGGTGTGCGGCTTGCCCGCGATGCCGACGAGGTTGCGCACCGTGCTGCTCGAGGTGAAGAGCGCCGCGTCGAAGCCACCCGACTTGATGGCCTCGCGGGTCTCGGCGGGCGGCGGGGCAGCACGCACGGTGCGGTACGCCGTGACGTCCTCGACCTCCCAGCCCAACTCGGAGAGGCCTGCCGCGAGCGTCTCCGTGGCGATGTCGGCGCGCGGGAGGAAGACGCGGTTGATGGGATCGATCAACTCGTCGTAGGGCGGCCACTCCTCGAGCAGTGCCTGGGTCGAGGTCTCGCCGACGGGCACGAGGTCCGGCTGCACGCCGAAGGCGACGAGCGCCTGGGCGGTGTCGGAGCCGACCGCGGCGACCTTGAGGCCGGCGAAGGACCGGGCATCCAGGCCGTACTGCTCGAG
>JBEGMG010000019.1:0-8844 GCA_041183165.1 Actinomycetota bacterium
GGATGCACCCGAGGGGAGGCCACTCGCGAAGAGTGCATCCGGAGGGGAGCGATCGCGGGTCATGCTGGCTCTCGAGGTCGTCTTCGCCGGGATGGATCCGGTCCCCACCTTCGTGTTCGACGAAGTCGATGCCGGCGTCGGCGGGAAGGCCGCGATCGAGGTGGGGCACCGGCTCGCGCTCCTGGCCCGCAGTGCCCAGGTGATCGTCGTGACCCACCTCGCGCAGGTAGCGGCGTTCGCCGATCGGCATGTGGTGGTCCGGCCGGGCACGGTCACCGCGGCGAGCATCTCCTATGCGGAGGGACCCGTCCGTGTCACCGAGCTTGCCCGCATGCTGGGGGGCCAGGAGGACTCCGCCACGGCCGCAGCCCACGCCGAGGAGCTCCTTGCCCTGGCGGGGAGCAGGTTGGCCGCGGGTCGCTCCCGGGCCCGGGCGGCCAGCCGCTGATAGCCTGACCTCCCGTGGAGCAGCGAGGGAACACCCGACACGTGTTCGTCACCGGCGGGGTCGCCTCGTCCCTTGGTAAGGGCCTGACGGCATCGAGTCTCGGCAATCTCCTCAAGGCGCGCGGTCTGCGCGTCACCATGCAAAAACTTGATCCCTATCTCAACGTCGATCCCGGGACGATGAACCCCTTCCAGCACGGAGAGGTCTTCGTCACTGATGACGGCGCCGAGACAGATCTGGACGTCGGCCACTACGAGCGCTTCCTCGACACAGATCTCCACGGGTCCGCCAATGTGACGACGGGACAGGTCTACTCCACCGTCATCGCCAAGGAGCGGCGCGGCGAATACCTCGGCGACACGGTCCAGGTGATCCCGCACATCACCAACGAAATCAAGTCCCGTATTCGACGCATGGCTGGTCCCGACATCGACGTCGTCATCACGGAGGTCGGGGGGACCGTCGGCGATATCGAATCCCTTCCCTTCCTCGAGGCCGTGCGCCAGGTCCGCCATGAGGTGGGCCGGGACAACGTCTTCTTCCTTCACGTCTCCCTGCTGCCCTACATCGGGCCGTCCGGTGAGCTGAAGACCAAGCCGACTCAGCACTCGGTGGCTCAACTGCGCAACATCGGCATCCAGCCCGACGCCATCGTGCTGCGCGCCGACCGTCCTGTCCCGGCAGGTATCAAGCGCAAGATCTCGCTCATGTGCGATGTCGACGAGGAAGCAGTCGTTGCCGCTGTCGATGCACCAAGCATCTACGACATTCCGAAGGTCCTCCACACCGAAGGCCTCGACGCCTATGTCGTGCGCCGTCTGGGCCTGCCCTTCCGCGATGTCGATTGGACAAGCTGGGGCGACCTGTTGCGTCGCGTGCACCATCCGGCGCATGAGGTCGAGGTAGCGCTCGTGGGCAAGTACGTCGACCTGCCCGATGCCTATCTCTCCGTGACCGAGGCGCTGCGGGCAGGGGGATTCGACCAGGACTGTCGGGTCCGCATCCGCTGGGTCACCAGCGACGACTGCGCCACTCCCGAGTCGGCCGCCCAGCATCTCGGTGGGGTCGACGCCATCTGTGTGCCCGGTGGATTCGGGGTCCGGGGCATCGAGGGCAAGCTCGGGGCCTTGCGCTATGCCCGCGAGCACCTCGTCCCCACCCTGGGGCTGTGCCTGGGGCTGCAGTGCATGGTCATCGAGTACGCCCGCAATGTCGCGGGGCTCGAGGGCGCGAACTCCCTTGAATTCGACGAGACCACGCCCCACCCGGTGGTGGCCACGATGGCCGACCAGCGTGAGGTCATCTCGGGGGAGCGCGACATGGGCGGCACCATGCGTCTGGGTCTCTACCCGGCCAAGCTCCTTGAGGGATCCGTGGTGCAGGGCGCCTACGACCTCCCCTACGTCGATGAGCGGCATCGCCATCGGTTCGAAGTCAACAACGCCTACCGACCGCAGCTCGAGGAAGCGGGGTTGGTCATCTCAGGCACGAGCCCTGATGGTCGACTCGTGGAGTTCGTCGAACTCCCCGCGGACGTGCATCCCTACTACGTGTCCACGCAGGCGCACCCGGAATTCCGCTCGCGCCCCACTCGTGCCCATCCGCTATTCGCGGGGCTCGTCCGTGCCGCGCTCGAGCGTCGAGCGGCCGGAGTCTCCACGGCCGCAAGCACGCACTCCTGATCGTGGCTGACGGCCAGTGGACCGGCCCGCTGCGCGATGAGGCGCACGCGTCGGAACTCATCGCCCGCACCGAGCACCTCCGCGGTCGCGTGTGGTCCGTGGTGAGCGATGAGGTGCGTCTACCCGGAGGGACCGTTGCGGTCAGGGATGTCGTCCTGCATCCCGGTGCGGTGGGTGTCGTCGCGATCGATGATCACGACCGAATCCTGCTCATCCGGCAGTTCCGCCATCCGGTCGGTGGCTACCTGCTGGAGTTGCCCGCCGGCTTGAGGGATGTTGCCGGCGAGCCGCCCCTGGAGACGGCACGCAGGGAGCTCGCCGAAGAGGCGGGCATCACAGCGACCGAGTGGCACGTACTCGTCGACTTCTTCAACTCTCCGGGCGGGTCGAGCGAGGCGTTTCGGTGCTTCCTCGCGCGAGGCCTGTCTCGCCTGCCGGGTGGTCGCCCGCATACCGGCGAGGCCGAGGAGGCCGATCTTCCGCAGGTGTGGATCGATCTCGACGATGCCGTGACCGCCGTGCTCGCCGGGGACCTTCACAACCCCACGACCGTCGCCGGGGTCCTGGCGGCCGCAGCGGCCCGCGACCGCGGATGGATCACTCTTAGGCCAGCGGAGGTTCCGATGTGGCATCTGCCGGAGGGCGATGCGACGACGTCCGAGCCGCTGCCATAGGGCAGAGTGGGGGCAGCGGCTCAGGGCCGCGCGGGCGCGGTGGTCGCGCCCGATACGAAGCGCACGGAGGCGAGTGCGATGAAGGTTGGCGTACCCACCGAGGTAAAGAATCACGAGTACCGGGTGGCGATCACCCCCGCCGGTGTCTTCGAGCTCTGCCGCCACGGGCACGAGGTCGCCGTGCAGTCCGGCGCGGGACTGGGGTCCTCCATCAGCGACGAGGAGTTCGTGGCTGCCGGCGCACGGATGCTCCCCACTGCGGACGACGTCTGGGGCTACGCCGATCTCATCCTCAAGGTCAAGGAGCCAATCGCGGAGGAGTACGGCCGTATGCGGCCCGGCCAGATTCTCTTTACGTATCTCCATCTCGCCGCGTCGCGCGAGTGCACGGACGCGCTGATCGCCTCAGGAGCGACCGCTATCGCGTACGAGACAGTGGAACTCCCGGATGGCTCGCTGCCGCTCCTCGCCCCGATGTCCGAGGTCGCCGGCCGAATGGCCCCGCAGGTCGGCGCCTACGCGCTGCAGCGTGCGAACGGTGGCCGCGGCGTCCTGATGGGCGGGGTCTCCGGTGTCTATGCCGCCAAGGTCGTCGTGATCGGCGCCGGTGTCTCCGGGATGAATGCCGCGGCCATCGCTCTTGGCATGCAGGCCGAGGTGATCCTCATGGACAAGAACATCTCCCGACTTCGCCAGGTGGACGCGATCTACCAGGGCCACATGCAGACCGTGGCGTCCAACGCCTTCGAGATCGAACGTGCCGTCCTCGATGCCGACCTCGTCATCGGTGCCGTGCTCGTGCCCGGTGCCAAGGCCCCGACCCTGGTGAGCAATGACCTTGTGTCACGCATGAAGAAGGGCAGCGTCCTCGTCGACATCGCTATCGATCAGGGTGGTTGCTTCCAGGATTCGCGGCCCACCACGCACGCTGATCCGACCTTCCCCGTCCATGACTCCGTCTTCTACTGCGTGGCCAACATGCCCGGAGCTGTGCCGCACACCTCGACCTATGCCCTGACCAATGTGACGCTGCCCTACGCCGTCGAGATCGCCGACTTCGGGTGGCGCGGCGCGCTCCAGCGCGATGCGGCATTGAGGCCGGGGCTCAATGTCCACGAGGGCCGTGTGACCTGTGCCGCAGTGGCCGAGGCATTCGACATGCCGACCGTCGCACTCGAGGATGTCCTCGACTGAGCGTCACACCGCTCGAGCGTGCGGTCGGGGACTACCTCGACCACCTCGTCGTGGAGCGGGGCCTGTCGCGCAACACCGTGGCGGCGTACCGCCGTGATCTCGCGCGCTACACCGACTGGTGCGCCGCTCACGGCATCGTCGCCCCGGATGACGTCGCCTCGACCCACCTCGCGGACTTCACCGTGGACTTGGCGCGAGGAGGCGAGGGCCACCCGGGGCTCAGTCCCGGATCGGTGGCCCGCTGCGTCGTCGCGGTACGCGGCTTCCATCGCTTCTGCCTTCTCGAGGGCGTGACCGCGAGCGATCCGGCACGGGCGTGGCGTCCTCCCAAGACACCCCGCCGGCTCCCCAAGGCCATGCCCTACGACCGGGTGGTGGCGCTCATCGCGGCGGCCGGTGCGGCGGAGCCGCCGATGGGCGTCCGTGATGCGGCGCTCATGGAGGTGCTCTACGGCGTGGGCGCCCGCATCTCCGAGGCGTGCGGCCTGGATGTCGATGACATCGATCTCGAGGAGCGCGTCGTGCTCCTGCGCGGGAAGGGATCGCGTGAACGCCGTCTCCCGCTGGGCGGCCATGCGGCCGAGGCGGTCTCGGCCTATCTCGTGCGGGGTCGCCCCGCGCTGATCACGCGTTCGACCCCTGCGCTCTTCATCAATTCCCGCGGGTCACGCCTCAGTCGGCAGAGTGCCTGGGCGGTCATCGCTGCGGCGGCCGACCGGGCTGGGCTCACGGGGGTCTCCCCGCACACGCTGCGCCATAGCTTCGCCACGCACCTGCTGGAGGGCGGTGCTGATGTGCGCGTCGTCCAGGAGCTGCTGGGGCACGCCTCTGTGACGACGACCCAGATCTACACCCGCGTGACGGTGGACACCCTGAGGGAGGTCTACGCCACCAGCCATCCACGCGCCCGGACCACCTGAGCGGTGCCCTGCGGGCGGGTGCCGACCAAGGAGTCGGGGTAGCCCTCCCTGGGCGGCGGCGTCTGAGAGGATGGCGCGGTCCGGGAGAACCCGGGCGGGTCTGCAGGGGAGGAGGCGTCGTGGCTGACGACGACACCCGGTCGAACGTGGGGCCCACCGGTCGTCCCACCCCCGACTTCCCCGTGCCCGCTCCGCTCGACCATCACGGGCCCGCACGGGTGATCGCGATGGTGAACCAGAAGGGCGGCGTGGGCAAGACCACGTCGACGGTGAGCCTCGGCGCGGCGCTGGCCGGCTATGGCCGCAAGGTCCTGCTCGTCGACTTCGATCCCCAGGGTGCCTTGTCTGTCGCCCTCGGGGTTCCGGCGCACGATCTCGACCGCACCGTCTACAACCTGCTCATGGACGAGGGCTGCTCGGCCGAGGATGTCATCGTCTCGACGAGTGTGCCGGGCCTCGACCTGATGCCCAGCAACATCGACCTGTCCGCGGCCGAGGTCGCACTCGTCAACGAGGTGGCACGCGAGCACGCGCTCGTGCGGGGTCTGGCCAGCGTGGTGGATCGCTACGACTACATCATCATCGACTGCCAGCCCTCGCTGGGCCTGCTCACCATCAATGCACTCACGGCCGCCAATGGCGTGATCATTCCCCTGGAGTGCGAGTACTTCGCCCTGCGTGGCGTCAAGCTCCTCACCGATACCGTCACGAAGGTCCAGGGCCGACTCAATCCCCACCTGGAGCTGACCGGCGTCCTCGCGACGATGTACGACGCGCGCACCCTGCACACGCGCGAGGTCCTCGAGCGTGTCGTGGATGCCTTCGGCGACCAGGTCTTCCACACGGTGATCAGCCGGACCATCAAGTTCCCCGATGCCACAGTCGCCGGTGAGCCCATCACGGTCTTCGCGCCCACCAGCCCCGGCGCCGATGCCTACCGGCAGCTGGCCCGAGAGCTCATCGCCAAGTGACGCAGACTCCCGTGGCCGGCGATCAACTCGACCAGGCCGACGTGCACGCCGATGCGGGCGACGCGACCTCCGCAGCGGGGTTCTCCGTCACGGTGGGAACGTTCGAGGGACCGTTCGACCTGCTCCTGCAACTCATCTCCAAGCACAAGTTGGAGGTCACCGAGCTCGCCTTGCACATTGTCACCGACGAGTTCATCTCCTACCTGCGCGCGCAGGGCCCGGAATGGGACCTCGACGAGACGACGGAGTTCCTCGTCGTGGCCGCGACCCTGCTCGACCTCAAGGCTGCTCGACTCCTGCCGAGCGGCGAGGTCGAGGATGAGGAGGACCTCGCCCTTCTCGAGGCGCGAGACTTGCTCTTCGCCCGCCTGCTGCAGTACCGCGCCTACAAGGAAGTGTCCGCTCTCTTTGCCGAGCGGATGGCCCGGGCCGGGCGCCAGGTGCCGCGCACGGTGGGCCTGGAACCGCACTTCGCCGACCTCCTCCCCGAGGTTGTCCTCGGGCTTGGCCCCGACGCCTTCGCCGCGCTGGCGGCCAAGGCACTGACGCCGCGTGTCGAGCCGGAGGTGAGCGTCAGCCATCTGCATGTGCCACTCGTGAGCGTGCGCGAGCAGGCGGCGATCATCGTCGGCCGTCTGCGCCGACAGCGCACGGCGACCTTCCGGGCGCTCGTCTCCGACGCCACCACGACGATGGTGGTCATCGGCCGATTCCTCGCCCTCCTGGAACTCTTCCGCGAGGGGTCGGTGTCCTTCGAGCAGGTGGCACCCCTGGGCGATCTCACGATTCGCTGGACGGGCAGTGACGACGGCGAGATCGACGTTCACGACGAATACGACGACTACGACGACGAGGCCGCCGCCGAAGGCACCGAAGGCGGCGAAGTCGACGACGGCACCATCGCGGATACAGCGGATACAGAGGAGATCGTGGAATGAGCGACGTGACTGTCGACGAGCCCAGTGATGAGCTGCCCGCGCCGTCCCTGGGAGCGGCACTCGAGGCCCTCCTCATCGTGGCCGTCGAGCCCCAGTCGACCGTGGATCTCGCCGAGGCCACCCGCCAACCCGTCGACATGGTTGCCGCGCGCCTGCGGGAGTTGTCCGAGGAGTACGCCGCACAGGAGCGTGGATTCGCCCTGCGCGAGGTCGCGGGCGGCTGGCGGTTCTACACCAGCGAGTCGTGCTCGGGAATGGTCGAGCGATGGGTGCTCGACGGCCAGCAGGCCCGCCTGACGCAGGCGGCACTCGAGACCCTTGCCGTCATCGCCTACCGCCAACCGGTGTCGCGGGCACGCATCAGCGGGGTGCGCGGTGTCAATGTCGACGGTGTCCTGCGCACCCTGCAGTCGCGTGGACTCATCGAGGAAGCGGGCACGGATCCCTCGAGCCAGGCCATCCTCTTCCGCACGACTCCGTACTTCCTCGAGCGCATGGGCATCGCCTCCCTGGAAGACCTGCCTGACCTCGCAGAGCACCTGCCCGATCTGGCCGAGCTCGAGGCAGTCATCGACGCGGTTGCTGCGGGGGAGTAGTGGCCGACGACGGCGTACGCCTCCAGAAAGTCCTTGCGGCTGCGGGAATCGGCAGTCGGCGGGCCTGCGAGGAGCTCATCGCCCAGGGCCGGGTGGAGGTAGATGGGCGCATCGTCCGCGAACAGGGTCTGCGCATCGATCCGCTTCACGCCGTGGTGCGCGTCGACGGCGAGCGCGTGCCCACGGCCCCGGACACGGTTGTCCTCGCTCTCAACAAGCCGCGTGGTGTCGTGACCGCGATGGTGGATGACCTCGGCCGACCCTGCGTGGGCGACTACGTCACGGAGCGCACGGAACGGCTCTTCCACGTGGGTCGTCTCGACTCGGACACCGAGGGGCTGCTCCTGCTCACCAACGACGGCGTCCTTGCCCAGAACCTCGCACATCCGTCGCATGGGGTGGCCAAGACCTACGTCGCGCTTGTTCCCGGGCCCATCCCACGCGATGTAGGCAGGCAGTTGCGCGCGGGGGTGGAGCTCGACGATGGTCCGGCTTCGGTGGATTCCTTTGCGATCCTGGAGGCGACGCCCAATAAGGCACTCGTCGAGGTGACGCTGCACGAAGGTCGCAACCACATCGTGCGCCGCCTTCTTCAGGCGGTGGGGCATCCGGTGGAGGAGCTCGTTCGCACTCAGGTGGGTCCCATCCGCCTGGGTCAACTGCGGCCCGGGCGCACCCGCGTGGTGACTGGCCCGGAGCTCCACAGCCTCTACACCGCCGCGGGCCTGTAGTCACTAGGGTGACCCCATGCCCATGAGGGGAATCCGCGGAGCCACGATGCTCCAGCAGGACGACGCAGCGGAGATGGCCGAGGCCGTCTGCGAACTCGTCGCGCAGATGCTCTCGCGCAATGGAATCACCGCCGATGCGCTCGTGAGCATTCTCTTCACCTCCACTCCCGACCTGCATTCCGCCTTCCCTGCGGCGGCAGCACGGTCACTGGGACTGCAGGACGTCCCCCTCATCTGTGCGCAGGAACTCGATGTCCACGGCGCCCTGCCGCGCGTGGTGCGCGTGCTCGCTCACGCCGAAGTCGATGTGCCGCGCGCGCAGATCCAGCACGTCTACCTGCGCGGAGCCGAAGCCCTCCGCCAGGACCTCGCGACATGACCGTGCCCGTCACCGGCCCGGTTCTCGTGATCGGCAGCGGACTGCTTGGAGCCTCCGTGGGACTCGCGCTGCGCCGGGCAGGGGTGCAGGTATGGCTCGATGACACGGACCCCGGAGCCCTCGCGGAAGCCGTGGAACGCGGAGCGGGAGACCCGTGGCACCCCGGTGCAGGGGATCCTCGCCTGGTCGTCGTCGCAGTGCCACCGGCTGATGCAGGTGCCGCGATGGCGCGCGCGACCGCGCTGGCGGACGCCACCATCACGGACGTCACGTCGGTCAAGGCGGAGCCGCTCGCGGCAGCGGTGACGGCG
>JBEGMG010000020.1:0-2995 GCA_041183165.1 Actinomycetota bacterium
GCCGCCGTGCGGGCCTGGGCCGAGGCCTCACTCGAGGCCCTCGGCGAGGAGCGCGCCGCGATCGACGCCCTCAACGTCTTCCCGGTCCCCGACGGCGATACCGGCACCAACATGTTCCTCACCGTCGAGTCGGCCTGCGCCGCGATCGACGAGGTCTTCGACATCGAGGAGGAGCGCGGAGCGCGGCCCCGCACGGCTGATGTCGCGGCCGCTATGGCGCGGGGCGCGCTCCTGGGCGCGCGTGGCAATTCCGGTGTCATCCTCGCTCAGATCGTGCGCGGAGTCTCCGGCGTGCTCGGCGCAGTGTCCGATGGCGACGCACTCACCCCCGACATCGTCGGTCGCGCTCTGCGCGCCGCTAGCGACGAGGCGTACGCCGCCGTTTCACATCCGGTCGAGGGCACGATCCTGTCGGTCGCGCGGGCTGCCGCGGAGTCCGCGGATCAGGCCGTCGACGCGGGAGCCGATCTGGTGACGGTCATCGAGCGGGCGGTCAATGCTGCGCACGACGCGCTCGCGCTCACGACCGAGCAGCTGCCGGCCCTGCGCGATGCGGGCGTCGTCGATGCGGGCGGTCAGGGACTCGTCGTCGTGTACGACGCGCTGCTCGAGGTCGTCACCGGCGTCCGCCGGCGGCGTCCGCGCCCCTCCACCCGCCCCAAGCTGCCGGCTCCGCATGTGGTCCACGGAGCGCCGGTCCCCTTGGCGGGGGAGCCGTCGTACGAGGTGATGTACCTCGTCACCGCGACCGCGGACGACGTGGCGCGACTGCGGGCAGAGCTCGAGACTCTCGGCAACTCGCTCATGGTCACCGGGGACGCCGACCTGTGGAACGTCCACGTGCACGTCCACGACGCGGGAGCGGCCATCCAGGCGGGCCTGGCGGTCGGGGCGCTCGAGCGGATTCGCGTCACCTACCTTCCGGAGGCGACCTCGACGCCACCGCTGTCGGGGCGCGGCCTCGTGGTGGTCACGCACGGACCCGGCACCGCAGCGCTCGTCGCTGACAACGGTGCGGTGGCCGTGCCGGCGCGTCCGCGGCGTCGTCCCTCCACTGCCGAGCTCCTCGATGGTGTCCATCGCTCGGGGTCGGCTGAGGTCGTGATGCTGCCGAGCGACTCGGACTCACTCGCCGTCGCCGAGGCTGCCGCCGAGCAGGCGCGAGCCGAGGGATTGCGCGTCTCCGTGATCCCCGCTCGATCCATCGTGCAGAGCCTGGCGGCGCTCGCGGTCCACGATCCCGGTGCGCGCTTCGACGATGCGGTCGTGGCGATGACGCGTGCGGCCGGGGCCACGCGGTACGGCGCAGTGACGATCGCCTCCAAGGACGCGCTCACCATGGCGGGCCCGTGTCGTGTCGGTGACGTGCTCGGCCTGGCCGAGGGCGACATCATCGACATCGGATCCGACGTCGACGCCGTCGCGTCAGCTGTGGCCGAGAAGCTCCTCGGTGGCGGCGGGGAGCTGCTCACCCTGGTGTGCGGAGCCGACCTCGGCGCCGCCGAGTCGGAAGCTCTCGCGGAGACACTGCAGCGCCGGCACCCAGGAGTCGATGTCGTGACCATCGACGGTGGCCAGCCGCTGTGGCCGGTGATCGTCGGCGTGGAGTGACGATGGCGCGCGTGAGCCTCGCCGCTCCTGTCTCCGCGGTCGCGGGCGGCAAGACCGCCAAGGCCCTGCGCGATGGCCTCGGTATCGAAACCGTCGACGACCTGCTGCGTCACTACCCCCGCCGCTACATCGACCCCGGCGAGCTCACCGACCTCGACTCCCTGGAGGTGGGCGAACACGTCACCGTGCTCGCCGAGGTGGTGTCCGCGACCAATCGGCGCATGCAGCAGCGCAAGGGCACCGTGACCGAGGTCGTCGTCTCCGATGGCCGTGGGCGCATCAGCCTGGTGTTCTTCAATCAGCCGTGGCGCGTGGAGCGCGAGTTCCGAGTCGGCAGGCGAGGGCTCTTCGCGGGCACGGTGTCGGCGTACGGCGGCACGCGTCAACTCGCTCACCCCCGGCACGTGATGATTCCCGACAGCGGGCTGCACCTTGTCGAGGACTCCGCTGACGCGCAGGCCGAGCGTGATCGCGAGGCGGAGGCGGCCTTCTCCGATCTCCTCATCCCCATCTACCCCGCTACCGCGGGACTGCCGAGCTGGCGGATCCAGCAGACGGTTCGCCTCGCGCTGGACTCCCTCGCCGACATCGAGGATCCGCTGCCGCCGGCCGTGCGGATGCGGAAGGGCCTCCTAGGGCTGGACGATGCACTCCGCGGGATCCACCGACCTGCCGATCAGGACTCCATCGAGGCCGCGCGACGCCGGCTGCGCTTCGAGGAGGCCTTCGATCTGCAGGTCGTGCTGGCCCAGCGGCGCCAGGAGCGACTCGCGCAGGCTGCGACACCGCGTCCGGTCTCCTCCGCGGGATTGCTCGCGGCGTTCGACGAGCGCATGCCCTACGCCCTCACCTCGGCGCAGGACCGGGTCGGCAGCGAGATCGCCCACGACCTCTCCGATAGCCACCCCATGCAGCGGCTCCTTCAGGGTGACGTCGGCAGTGGCAAGACGCTCGTCGCCCTGCGCGCCATGCTGCAGGTGGTGGATGCGGGTGCGCAGGCGGCGATGCTCGCGCCCACCGAGGTTCTCGCTCAGCAGCATCTGCGGACCATTCGCAGCCTGCTCGGCCCCCTTGCGGAGTCGGGGCTGCTGGGCTCCGGTGACATCGGCACGCGCGTGGCCTATCTCTCGGGATCCCAGTCGGCCAAGCAGCGACGCGAGGAGCTCGCCGCCATCGCCAGTGGCGAGGCAGGCATCGTCGTGGGCACCCATGCCCTGCTCGAGGACTCGGTCGACTTCGCCGACCTCGGACTCGTTGTCGTCGATGAGCAGCACCGCTTCGGCGTGGAGCAGCGTGCCGCGTTGACGACGCGAGGTGCGGGCGACATGCGACCCCACGTGCTCGTGATGACCGCGACGCCGATTCCCCGGACTGTCGCCATGAC
>JBEGMG010000021.1:0-16551 GCA_041183165.1 Actinomycetota bacterium
GA
Source organism: Actinomycetota bacterium (assembly GCA_041183165.1). Lineage (GTDB taxonomy): Bacteria > Actinomycetota > Actinomycetes > S36-B12 > S36-B12 > Mxb001. Next base: position 3 of record JBEGMG010000021.1, read on the forward strand.
CATGCTGTCGGGCGCCTCGGGCTCGTCGTCGTACATCCCCGCGTCCGCTCCCTCGGCCTCCTCGAGGTGCGCGAGCACGTCGTCCATACCCGCAGCGCGAGCGCGCGCCACCATCGCGGCGTTATCGGGATCGAGAGCGGTGGGCGCCGGGGGGATCTCTACGCCGTGCTCCCGGAGCTTGGCCACCCAGTGGGCGGCGTGCTCGTCCTCGATGTCCGCGAGCTCGAGCAGGGCCTCGCGGCGCTCCCCGTCGCTGGCTTCGGCGAGTGCCCGGTAGAGCATCGACGCCTTGCGCTCGGCGTCGAGGTACTTGAGGAACCGCTTCGGGTCGCTGGCGCTCATCCTGACCCCTCGGTATTGCCCGCGTCCGCAGCCGCCGGATCCATCAGCCGGTAGCGGTCGATGGCCTTGGCAAGGTCCTGCCGATCGATCTCGCCCCGGTCCGCCAGTCCCGTGAGCGTGCGCACGACGATGGACTCCGCGTCGACGAGGAAGTGGCGTCGAAGCGCGCCACGGGTGTCGGACATGCCCCATCCGTCGGTCCCCAGGGTGCGGTAGTCGGCGGGCACCCAGGTGCGGATCTGATCCTGGACGGTAGTCATCCAGTCCGAGACGCCGACGACGAGCTCGCCGCGGCCGTCGAGTCGGCGCGTGACATAGGGGACCTGCGGCTCCTCCAGTGGGTTGAGGAAGTTGTGGCGCTCGACCTCGAGCGCTTCGCGGCGCAGTTCGTTCCATGACGTCACCGACCACACGTCAGACTCGACGCTCCAGTCCTCGCGCAGGAGCCGCTGTGCCTCGAGTGCCCAGTTGACGGCGACACCGGAGGCGAGGATCTGGGTCCGGGGCCCCTCGCCTTCCCCGGGTGAGATGAGGTGCATGCCGGCGAGGATCCCCTCGACGTCGACACCCTCCGGCTCGGCGGGCTGCGGGTAGGGCTCGTTGTAGACGGTGAGGTAGTAGAAGACATCCTCCTGCTCCTCGCCGTACATCCGGCGCAGACCATCGGCCACGATGTGACCGATCTCGTAGCCGTACGCCGGGTCGTAGGAGACGGCCGCCGGGTTGGTCGACGCGAGCAGCAGCGAATGGCCATCCTCGTGCTGGAGGCCTTCGCCGTTAAGCGTGGTGCGCCCGGCGGTGGCGCCCAGCACGAAGCCGCGCACCATCTGGTCCATCGCCTGCCAGAAGGCGTCGCCGGTGCGCTGGAAGCCGAACATGGAGTAGAAGGTGTAGACGGGGATCATGGGGATACCGTGGGTGGAGTACGACGACCCGGCCGCGATGAATGACGCCACCGACCCGGCCTCGTTGATGCCCTCGTGCAGGATCTGCCCGTCGGGTGACTCCTGGTAGTTGAGCACGTGCTCGCGATCGACGGAGATGTACTGCTGCCCGCCAGGGTGGTAGATCTTCGCCGTCGGGAAGAGCGAATCCATGCCGAAGGTGCGCGCCTCGTCCGGGATGATCGGCACGAAGTGCGCCCCGATGCCCTTGTCTCGCATGAGGTCCTTGAGCAGTCGGACGAAGGCCATGGTGGTAGCCACCGGCTGCTTGCCCGACCCGCGGCGCATCACCTCGTAGGTCTCGGGCCCGGGAAGCGGGAGCGCTGCGGCGCGTGTGCGTCGCTCGGGCACGGAGCCACCGAGACGACGACGACGATCGAGCATGTAGGTGTAGGCCTCGGAGTCGGGGCCCGGGTGGTAGTACGGCGGCAGGTAGCCGTCACCGAGCTCGGCATCCGAGATCGGGATGTGCAGGCGGTCGCGGAAGAGCTTGAGATCATCCAGTGACAGCTTCTTCATCTGGTGAGTGGCATTGCGACCCTCGAAGTGCGGACCGAGCGTGTGGCCCTTGATCGTCTTGGCGAGGATGACGGTCGGCTGCCCGGTGGTCTCGGTCGCGGCCTTGTAGGCGGCGTACATCTTGCGGTAGTCATGACCACCGCGCTGCAGGCTCCAGATCTCATCATCGGTCCAGCCTTCGACGAGCTTGGCCGTGCGCGGATCCCGGCCGAAGAAGTGCTCGCGGATGAAGCCGCCGCTCTCGGCCTTGTAGGTCTGGAAGTCGCCGTCCGGCGTGGAGTTCATCAGGTTGACCAGTGCGCCATCGCGATCCTGGGCGAGGAGCTCATCCCACTTGCGACCCCAGATGACCTTGATGACATTCCAGCCGGCGCCGCGGAAGATCGACTCCAGCTCCTGGATGACCTTGCCGTTGCCTCGCACAGGGCCATCGAGTCGCTGCAGATTGCAGTTGACGACGAAGACGAGGTTGTCGAGTTCCTCGCGCGCGGCCAGACCGATGCCGCCAATCGACTCGACCTCGTCCATCTCCCCGTCGCCGAGGAAGGCCCACACGCGCTGCTGCGAGGTGTCCTTGATGCCGCGATCGTGCAGGTACTTGTTGAAGCGCGCCTGGTAGATCGCTGACAGTGGGCCGAGTCCCATCGAGACGGTGGGGAACTGCCAGAACCACGGCATCAGGCGCGGATGGGGGTACGACGGCAGCCCGCCGCTGGGGTGCGACAACTCCTGGCGGAAGCCGTCCATCTGGCCGTCGGTGAGCCGGCCCTCGAGGAAGGCGCGCGCGTAGATGCCGGGGGAGGCGTGGCCCTGGAAGAAGACCTGATCGCCGCCACCCGGGGCGTCGGGGCCGCGGAAGAAGTGGTTGAAGCCGACTTCGTAGAGCGATGCGGACGAGGCATACGTCGAGATGTGCCCACCGACGCTGATGCCCGGGCGCTGGGCGCGGTGCACCATGATGGCGGCGTTCCAGCGGATGAATTCGCGGATGCGGCGCTCGAGGGTCTCATCGCCAGGGAACCACGGCTCCATCTCGGGCGGAATGGTGTTGATGTAGTCCGTGGAGCGCAGGCTCGGGACGCCGAGGTTGCGCTCAGCAGCACGGCGAAGCAGGGCGAGCATGAGGTAGCGGGCGCGGTAGGACCCCGATCCATCGATGACCTGGTCGAGTGAGCCGGTCCATTCCGAGGTCTCCTCGGGGTCCACATCGACGTACTGCGTGGGCAGGCCGCCTGCGAGGAGGGGCTGCTGGCGGAGCGGGTCGAAGCCGGTTGACATGTCCTGCCCTTCGCCGGGGTGCCCAGGGTCGCCGGGCAACGGTCGGTGGGAACATCCTCGCGCACGCGCGGCGAGGGCGCTGTCGCGGCCCGGCTACGCGCGAGTAGGGCACCCGAAGGGGCCCGGCGGGTCGGCCAAGCCGCCCCTGTCGGGCAGGCCCCGCGGGCACATCGCCTCCATGAATACGCCCGAGTTGGTTGCGCTAGGGCCCGTGGTCCGCTGAACTACGCCTGTGGGTCGACGGGTCAGGAGGCGGCCGTGAGTGGCGAAACTGCGTCACTCCTCGGCTCCCTGGGTATCGCGCCCGGTGCCGTCGTCTGGGAGATCGGGGCTGACGGCGACTCCGACGGGGAGCTGCGCCAGGCGCTGGTGACGGCCGAGGGCGTGGAGCTTGTCGACGAGGACTACGACGATGTCGTGGACGTCGTCCTCATCTGGTGGCGCGAGGATGACGGCGATCTCGTCGATGCGCTCGTGGATGCGATCGGGCCTTTGGCCGACCATGGCGTCGTGTGGCTCCTCACGCCGAAGCCTGGACGCGAGGGTCATGTCGAAGCCGAGGACATCTCCGACGCCGCGCCGACCGCGGGTCTTCAGCAGACTTCCACGGTGAGCGCTGGTCGCGACTGGCAGGGCACTCGGCTCGTCGCACCCCGCGTGGGACGCCGCTGACTCACTTTGCCGGGCCCCTTCTCCGGTCGAAAAGTGCCACCGGGTGGCACTTCGCGACCACAGAACGTTCTTCCACGACAGCTGTCCGGGCTCAGCTGCCGCGCAGCTTGCGCCACGCCGATCCCAGGGCGTCTCCTACCGCGCGCGTGGCAGCGGCGGAGGCTTCATACGCCTGGAGCCCTGCGCGCAATCCGTCGGTGCCCGGCAGTCCCGGCGAGCGGGCCAGCACCTGCGCCACCGCGAGCAGCCCCTGCAGGTCCTGGGCGCGGATCTCGCCGCGCGCGTAGGCAGCGGGTGCAGAGGCGCGTCCGGCGGCGATGTCGAGCAGCACCCCCGCGTCGCAGGTGAGCGTCGGGCCTTCCGGCGAGGTCACGGGAATGGTGCGCCAGTCGCCACCGCGGGCACCGGTGCCGATGCTCACCTGAGGTGTGAGGGCGGTGAGGGACAGGGTGGCCTGCTGCTGGGAGGCCACCGCACCGACCGTGTCGATCAGGGCAGCGAGTCCGCGGCCGAGAAGCGCGGGAGCCGCCTGCACCCCCGCAGGTGCGAGATCCCGCGCGGCCACAGCGCACTGGTACGCCGTAGCCGCGACAAGCGTGCCCAGTGGCACGACACCGAGGGGGCCTGCCACGGGAAGCAGTGCCTCGCGTGAGACGTCGGGCGATGTCGCCCAGGTCGCCACGTCATCGCGCGCACGGCGCAGCGACTCCAGGAGCTCCTCGCGCGTGCCGGCCGAGTGAGCGGCGATCACGCGGGCCTCGATGTCCTCCAGGGGTTCCGCCGTCGTGACGCCGTCCAGGGCGTCGCGTCGGATGTCGGGGAGCGGCCGGCCCTCCGGCCACGAGCCGAGGACGACGAGCGTGCGTGCCGCGCTGCGCCCGGCCTTGCGCGACGGGGCCGCGATGTCCACGTCGGTGACGGCGGCAAGCAGGTCGTCCCAGGCGCCGACGGTGGCCGCGAGCGTGCCCTGGAGGTCGGTGCTCACGCGTCCGCGTTCGCCCGGCTCGGGCGTGAGGTCCCGGGGGGGTAGCGTCACGTTGACATCCTGCCGCGACTTGGTCCAGGGAGCGAGGTACGACGTGGGTCTGCAGATAGGCGACATCGCACCCGACTTCACGCTGCCCGATCAACACGGTCAGCCCACGTCGCTGTCGGCCCAGGTGGGGCCCGTCCTCATCGTCTTCTTCCCCGCGGCGTTCACCCCGGTGTGCCACGACGAGCTGCGCGCACTGAAGGGCATCGCATCGGACTCTCATGTGCTTGGGGTGTCGTGCGACTCGATGTTCGTCCTGCGCGCGCTCGACGACGCCGAGGGCCTCGGCTTCCCGCTCCTCAGCGACTTCTGGCCGCACGGCGAGGTGGCACGGGCGTACGGCGCCCTCGATGAGACCCACGGCACTGCGCGGCGGGTCAGCGTGCTCGTCGACGCGCAGGGCCGGGTCGCGGCGAGTTGGCAGTCCGGCCCGGACCTCGCCCGCGACCCCGCGGAGTATCTGCGGGCCCTGGCGGATCTGGCTCGGCGCTGACGGGCGCGCCCGGGCGCGTCGCTTCAAGATGCGGACTTCGGGGAAGGGGTGTGCACTGGTCCTGGATGCGGTCGGCTGGGGCCCGAGACCCTGCCGACCGCATCCTCCCAACGAGTGATCCCCTGAGTCAGGGATCCCTGGTGGGCCCGGCCGGCCTCGAACCGACGACCCCTTCCTTGTAAGGGAAGTGCTCTACCAACTGAGCTACAGGCCCGCGGCCCATGAGGCTAGCGGCGATAGCCTCGCGCCATGACCTCGGCCTCATCCCTCGCGCAGGTGGTTGCCGCGCTCGAGAGGCGCTACCCCCCGTCCACCGCTGAGCCCTGGGACGCCGTGGGCCTCGTGTGCGGTGATCCCGCCGCGCAAGTGGAGCGCATCCTGTGGGCGGTCGATCCGGTCGAGCATGTGGTCGACGAGGCACTTGAGTGCAACGCCGACCTCGTCATCACGCACCATCCGCTCTTCCTCACCGGAGTCCACTCGGTCTCGGCCACCACTGCGAAGGGGCGGATCATCCACCGGCTCATTGGCTCCGGCGTTGCCCTCTACTGCGCGCATACCAATGCGGACGTCGCCGACCCGGGTGTCTCCGATGCCCTGGCGGCAGCGCTGGGGCTGACCTCCCCCATGCCGCTCATGCCTGCGGGTGAGTCGGATTCCTCGGGCCTGGGACGCATCGGTGACCTCGCCGGCGCACCGACGCTCGCGGACTTCGCCGCGACGGTCGCCGGCGCACTGCCACCGACCCATCACGGGGTGCGTGTCGCGGGGGATCTCGCCCGGCGGGTGCGCCGCGTGGCGGTCTGCGGCGGCTCGGGTGACGCGCTTCTCGCGGCTGCCAGCGCCCAGGGTGCCGACGTCCTGGTGACCGCGGATCTCAAGCACCACCGCGCGCTGGAGCACCTCGAGGACGGCGGCTGCGCCATCATCGACGTTGCGCACTGGGCCAGCGAGTGGCCCTGGCTCGGTCTAGCGGCCGGTCTCCTCGAGAGGGACCTGGCGGCCGAGGGGTCTACGGTGGTGAGCATCGTGTCCGCTCGTCCCACGGATCCGTGGGCGATGACCCTGAGGGGTGCGCTCTGAACGCCGATCCGCAGGACCAGTTGACCCTGCTCGAGGTGCAGCGTCATGACCTCGAGATCGACCGGGCGAAGCATCGCCGGGCGACCCTCCCCGAGGCGGCGCGGGTCGCTGCGCTCGAGTCCACCGCCAAGGCGCTCGACGATGACATCACCCGGGCTGCGGTAGAAGTGAGCGATCTCGAGGCGGAGCAGCGCAAGGCCGATGCCGACGTCGACCTGGTGCGCCAGCGCGCCGAGAAGGACAGGGCCCTGCTCGAGACCATCAACGACGCCAAGCAGCTGACCAACCTGCAGCACGAGTTGGAATCCCTCGCGCGTCGCCAGGCGGAGCTCGAGGATGTCGAGCTCGAGGTCATGGAGCGACTCGAGGCTGCGCAGAAGTCTCACGCCGCGCTCCTGGCCGATCGCGACACGGTCGCCGCCGATCTCGCAGAGGCCACGGTCGCGCTCGCCAATGCCCTGGCCGATCTCGCCGACGAAGAGGGAATCGCCGCCGCAGCGCGGACAGCAGCTGCCGCGCGCGTGCCCGCCGAGCTGCTGGGCCTCTACGACAAGCTGCGCGCCGACAACGCCGGGATCGGTGCAGCGGCGCTTCACCAGGGGCGGTGCGAAGGCTGCCGCATCGAGCTCACCCCCGTGGATCTCGGCCGCATTCGCGAGGCGCCGCCCACCGAGGTGATCCGCTGCGAGGAGTGCCGGCGCATCCTGGTCCGCACCGCGGAATCAGGCCTGTGACGCGGCTGCTCGTCGTCGAGGCTGACGGCGGGTCGCGCGGCAACCCCGGTCCCGCCGCCTACGGCGCTGTCGTCCGCGATGGCGAGACCGGTCGCGTGCTCGTCGAGGTGGCGGAGACTATTGGCGAGGCCACCAACAACGTGGCGGAGTACCGAGGCGTTCTCGCCGGCATCCAGCACGCGCTCGAGATCGATCCCGAGGCGCGGATCGAGGCGCGCCTGGACTCCAAGCTCATCGTGGAGCAGATGAGCGGCCGATGGGCCATCAAGAACGCTGCCCTGCGCGAGCTCGCCCTCGCTGTGCGCAGGTTGGGCGCGGATGTCTCCTACACCTGGGTTCCGCGTGCGCAGAACACCGCTGCCGATCGGCTCGTCAATGAGGCGCTCGACGCACAGTCGCGCGGCGAAGTGGTGCGCATCGATCGGCGCATCGGCTCGGGGCTTCCGGACGCCGAGGATGTCGTCGGTGACGCCCTCGAGGATCGCGCGGAAGAGGAGCGCGAGACTCATCGGCCGCACCGGATGGTGGGCTGGGCGACCGATCTGGGCACGCCCACGACCACGCTGCTCGGGCGCCACGGGGCGACGGCGTACAGCCTGGAGAAGCGTTTCTCAGGGGCGGGCGGCTTCGACGCTCCCCTCGCGCCCTTGGGAGAGCAGCAGGCAGAGGCACTGGCTCGCGAGATCGCCGCACGCGGCGGCGTGGACGCGATCGTCTCCTCACCCCTGCTGCGCACGCTCCAGACGGCGGAGCGCGTCGCCCATGCCACCGGCGCACCCATCGACATCGCGCCGGGCATCGCCGAGTGCGCCTTCGGCGAGTGGGATGGCTTCACCTTCGCCGAGGTGAGTGAGCGCTGGCCCGTGGAGCTCGCCGCATGGCTCGCCTCGACTGACGTGGCCCCACCGGGTGGGGAGTCCTTCGCCGAATGTCGCGACCGCGTAGATCGCGCGCGCCGTGACCTGCTCACACGTCACGCAGGTCAGCGCGTGGCCGTGATCTCGCATGTGACGCCGATCAAGCTCATGACGGGCATCTGCGTGGATGCGCCGCTGTCGAGTCTCTACCGCATGGAGCTCGCTCCGTGCTCGCTCACCACGATCGCGTGGTTCGCGGACGGCAATTCCTCGCTCTTCGGCTTCGCGGAGTCCGCGCATCTGCGCGGGGTGGACCCGGGCTTCGGGGTCTAGCTCACAGGTCCTTCACGATCACGTCGATCGTCCATGACTTGCCGTCACCCGCGGGCGGCTCTACGTCGACCCGGTAGCCCGCGGCGACGAGTGCCGCTGCCAGGTCACGGACCGTGCGTGGCTTCGGCTCCGCAAGGAGTGATCGGACGAGGCGCCCCTTCGTGGCCTTGTTGTGGTGGCTTACGACGACGCGCCGGCCGCCCTTCTCCTGGAAGACGCGTGCGACGGCAGTGCGCTCGGCGAGATCGGCAGGGACGGGGCCGAGGGCGACGTACGCCGACGAACGCAGGTCCAGGACGACACCGCGGCCCGCTGCCGCGCGAATCGCCTCGGCAACAGGCTCGCGCCAGATGCCTGCGAGACGGCCGATGCCCGGGAGCGAGGTGTCGGCCGATAGTCGGTAGGCAGGGATGCGATCGGTCACGCGCAGCAGGCCGAAGAGTGCGGACGCGATAGCGAGATCGCTCGCCGCCCGTCTCCGAGAGCGGGCATCCAACGTGTCGAGGGCGAGGGCGTCGTAGAGCACGCCCGTGTAGACCTCGCCCGCGCGAGCCGTAGGCGCGCTGAAGAGCGCCCGGTTGCGCTCCAGCTCGTCGTCCTGTCGGGTGGAGATCCCCAGAGTGGTGCGCGCACGCGCAGCCGGGCCCGTGCACAGGCGCACGAGAGCATCGGCGACGACCTTCCTGGTCTCGCCGAGTTCGCCGAAGGTCAGCTTGGAGAGTGCCAGGCGTTGGCCGGCGTCAGGCGTGGCCTTGCCCTCGCTGGGCGGAAGCAGCACGAGCATGTGCCCACGTTAGTGGGACGTGCGTGACCGCAGCGGCCTCAGTACCGCTCGTTCCCGTGCTTCCTGGCGCCCGCGCGGTAGACGGGGGCGAGGAGCAGTGCCGCGGCGAGAGCGAGGGCCGCACCTGCCAGCGTCGCCAGCAACCGAGCCATGGCAACGGCGGCGAAGTCAGTCGAACTCCCCGCGAGCAGCACGATGGCGGGAGTGAGGAGGGCGGTGAAGAACCAGTAGGGATACTTCGGGTTCATTGCCACGATGACCGCGATGACCATGAGGACTGCCCCCACGATGACCTCCGCGGTGGACCAGGGCAGCAGGAGGTGGACGACGTAGGCGGCGACGACGCCGATGACGGTGCCCACCGCACGCTCCCCGGTGCGGCGGAAGGAGTCTTGGAGGTAGGGCTGGAAGACGAGTACGACGGTGAGGATGAACCAGCCGCCGGCGTGACCCCAGTCGGTGGCGACGGAGATGCTCGCGGCGATTCCCGTGAGGATGGCCAGGACGATGGCGTAGGCCCATACGCGCGGCCAGATCTCGGGCTGAGGAGGCGTCTTGGGTATCTTGCGGCCGAGGAAAGATCCGACGGCCGTGCCCCAGAGCGCGGCGGCGAGGCTCGCGGCTCCCAGCAGGAGCGGCGGGACCGGCAGGTTCGCAGCGGTGGTGGGGGGAACGCAGATGATGAACCCCACCGTGATGGGGACCAGGATGAGGTTCTTCGAACGCCCCCATCGGCAGGCGAGGCCGACAAGGAGCCCGGTGGCTGCCATGACGATGCCGGCCGGGAGCGCATCGCCCGCGACACTTGCCGCGACGGCGCTGCCGACTGCGAGGCCTCCGGCCGCGAAGAGCGACGTGCGTACGTCGGCAAGCAGAGCGGGGAGGAGGCTCGCCATCACGGGCAGGATGAGCGCTCCCGCGAGGGCCGGCGCACCGAGGGCGTTGGCGATGAGGGGCGGCACCGCCATGGCGACGGTCATCACCGCGAGGGTCACCCCGATGCCCGTCGACTTCTTCACCGCTCACCTCCCCGCCGCACCCTAGACCGAGAGTCGCAGCAGGGGTTGCGAACCCGGGGGTACCCTGGAGGCGCGGCGGACGAGCCGACCGGGTGATCGCGGCGTTGACGAAGTCGGCGTCGAGGAAAGTCCGGGCTCCACAGGGCAGGGTGGTGGGTAACGCCCACCCGGGGTGACCCGCGGGACAGTGCCACAGAAAGCAAACCGCCCCGAGCAATCGGGGTAAGGGTGAAACGGCGGTGTAAGAGACCACCAGCACCGCAGGCGACTGCGGTGGCTCGGCAAACCCCACCCGGAGCTAGACCAAGTGGACCCGCAAGGGTCCAAGCAGGAGAGCGGCCCGCTCACCAATCCTGCTGGTAGGTCGCACGAGGCCATCGGCAACGGTGGTCCCAGAGGGATGATCGCCCCTCGCTCAGGCGAGGACAGAACCCGGCTTACAGGTCGACTCGTCCGCCGCCCCGCGCCGCCCGGAGTCGACCTGAGTCGCCTACCCGAGGGCAAGAGCGAGGGGATTACGACTCAGTCTGCTCCTCGCGCGTCATCTTGATCAGACGCGCGATTTGCTTGTCGAAGACCTTCGCGACATCGCGTGCTCCCGCGGATTTCACCAACACGATCGGCTCACCGGTGCTCTCCGCCTGCTGGAGGGCCACCCGCTCGGGGATTGACGGCTTGAGCACCGCCCCGGGGCCATGGATCGCGATGAGCTCGCGCTTGCGGTAGCGATGCTCCTCGGTCTTCTCCCGCATCCGGTTGACCACGATGCCGGCGAAGCGCAGGTCGGGATTGACGGTCGTGCGGATCTCATTGATCTCGTCGATTGCGCGCTCCGCACCCTGCCCGCCGAAGTAGGAGGGAGTGGTCACCACGACAGCGAGGCGTGAGGCTGCCAGAGCCTCGCGGGTGAGTGCGCCGAGCGACGGGGGACAGTCGATGATGACGACGTCGTAGCCCTCGAGCCGCCGTAGGGCTCGCGCGAGCTTGGGGGCGAAGGTGCGCTTGCCCGTCCAGGCGTCGAAGTGGATGAGATCGGCGTTGCTGCCGACGACGTCGACTCGACCCTCCTTGAAGGACCATGCGGTCTTGGTCACGGCTGACTGGAGGGACTCCGCGGTGGGGTGGGCGAGCACGGTCGCGGCGTTGGCACGCCCATGCCGGGCCTGGAGGATCGAGGTGGCGTTGCCCTGGGGATCGAGATCGACGACGAGGACCTTGAGTCCGCGCTTGGCCGCGGCTCCCGCGAGTCCGAGGGCCACGGAAGTCTTGCCGACTCCGCCCTTGAGGCTCAGCACGCTGATGGAGATCACGGGCCCAGTGTGTCGGGCCGCGACGCCCGGCGCACCCCCGCCCCGGGAATTCATCCCCGATATCCGTGAATTCGTGGTGGCGGCCCTCATGCTCGGCGGTCGTCCCGCGGATGCGGGACTAGCCGAAGTCGGTCACCCGGTGCGGTGCGCCGCTGCGGTTGAAGGTTGTCCACAAGCCGACCTGCCTGCCCCGATCGAACCGTCCCGATCGCAGGGGCGAGCCGTCCCGGCGGAAGAACTCCCAGGCGCTGTGCATCCGGCCGTCTTTCATCCGCCCCCGGTGCTTGAGGAAGCCATTGTCGTAGAACTCCTTGGTCACTCCCGAGGCCTTGGGATACGACGCGTTGATCTCGTCGATTCGTGCGCGGGCGACGGTGCGCAGGACTGCGAGCGGTGGTGCGGCGTCGCGGGGGAGGTGGATGGTCCCCTTGGTGGTCGAGTAGCCGGGCAGGGCGGTGCGCGTCGCCTTCACCACGCCCGCTCCGGGGAACAGGCTGTTGTGATCGGCAAAGCCGCTGAAGCTGAGCACGAGGTCGCCGTCAACTCGATAGCTGGGCATGCCCCAGGCCATCACCTCTTCTGCTCCGGGGAGGAGTTTGTGCAAGGCGGACCGGATGGACTCGAGGGCCCGCCGCTGCCCGGGGGGATAGGCGGTGAGGTGCTTCGTGACCGCCTTGGCGTCAGGTGCGGCCATCGGATTCCGCGCAACTCTCGCCCGCGGGCGGACGCAACTGTTCGGCGACCTTCGCGCAGAGTCGGCCGAACTCTGCGAATTCCTCCGGGGTCAGCACATCGACCAGGCGCTTGCGCACGCTGGCGACGTGGTCGGGTGCCACCTGCACGACGAAGTCCCATCCGGCGGGTGTGAGTACGGCGAAGAACCCGCGGCGATCACCGGAGCATGGCTCGCGGTCGACGAGCCCCGCGGCGGAGAGTCGGTCGATCTGGTGCGAGAGCCTGCTGCGCGAGGACATCGTCGCATCGGCGAGCTCACTCATGCGCAGGCGCCGATCGGGTGCCTCGGACAGGTGCATGAGGATGACGTAGTCCGCGAGGGAGACCTCGGACTCCTCCTGGAGGTCGCGGCTCAGGCGGTCGGGGAGCAGCAGCGACACCGCTATCCAGGCACGCCAGGACCGTTGCTCGTCATCGGTCAACCAACGTGTCATGCCAGGCCCGTCCCTGTGCGCTGCGCCGCCCTCACGCGCGACCCGTCATCTGCCAGATGCGCACGCCGCCGAGGATTCCTGCCGTATTGGGCACGATAACCCCCTTGGGGCCTACATCCGCTGGATCGAGGCGCTGTGCATTGCCGCCGCCGACGTAGATCCGGTCGAAGAACAGCATGTCGTGGAAGCACTCGATCGCACGACGGACCTGAGGGCGCCAGGCCTTCGTCCCGATCTTGTGCCGGTGCGCCTCGCCGAGGGCGATGTCGAAGGTCATGCCCTTTCGGAACGGGCCGTGTGAGAGATCGAAGTGCGGTAGGAGGGTGCCATCGTTGAACAGGGCCGTGCCGACACCCGTCCCGAGCGTCATCACGAATTCGACGCCGTGGCCCTGGACCACGGCGGCCCCCTGCATGTCAGCGTCGTTGACGACGACGGTGGGCAGGTTGAAGGCATGGGCCAGCGAGTCGGCCAGGTGGAAGCCGTCCCACTGATGCGCCAGGTCAGGGTCGGCGGGCCCGCCGTACTCCCGCCGAGAGAAGGCGGGGACCTCGAGGACGATGCCGTGGCGCACCAGGCCGGGGAAGCCCACCGACACGCGGTGATACCCCGAGAGAGGCGCGGTCAGATGGATCAGGGTGTCGACGAGCAGCGGCGGCGGGCAGGGGTAGGGAGTCGGCACCTTGACGCGATCACTGACCATGACGCCCTGGGAGTCCACCACTGCGGCCTTGAGTCCAGTCCCACCGATATCGATGCCGAGGGTGAGCACATCGTGCGGCCAGGTTGTGGGCAGGGCGGTCATCTGACGTCCTTCAGGGGAGGGTGAGGATGTCGCTACCGGTGTCGGTGACGAGGATCGTGTGTTCGAACTGCGCCGTCAACTGGCGATCGCGCGTCACCACCGTCCAGCTGTCATCCCAGATCTCGTAGTCGTACGTCCCGAGCGTGATCATGGGCTCGATGGTGAAGGTCATCCCCGGCTCCATGATGGTGTCGTAGCGCGGGTCGTCGTAGTGGGGGATGACCAGCCCGCTGTGGAAGGACGTGCCGATGCCGTGTCCGGTGAAGTCACGTACGACCCCGTAGCCGAAGCGCTTGGCGTAGCTCTCGATCACGCGGCCGATGACATTGACGGGGCGCCCCGGGGCCACCGCCTTGATGGCGCGCATCGTGGCCTCGTGGGTGCGCTCGACGAGCAGACGCGCCTCGTCACTGACCTCCCCGACGAGAAACGTCGCGTTGGTGTCGCCGTGGACGCCACCGATGAAGGCCGTGATGTCGATGTTGCAGATGTCGCCCTCGACCAGTTCGGTCGAGTCGGGGATGCCGTGGCAGATGACCTCGTTGAGCGAGGTGCACAGGGACTTGGGGAAGCCGCGGTAGCCCAGGGTGGACGGGTAGGCGCCATGGTCGAGGAGGAACTCATGCCCGACCCGGTCGAGGTCGTCCGTGGTCACGCCGGGGGCGACGGCCCTACCCACCTCTTCGAGGGCCTGGCCCGCGATCTGGCCCGCGATCCGCATCCGCTCGATGGTCTCGGGGTCCTTGACCTCGGATCCGACAAATCTCGCCGGGGCCGGGCGGTCGACGTATTCGGGCCGGGCGATGTGGGCCGGGACGCTGCGGCGGGGGGACTGGACCCCGGGCACGAGCGGCTCCCGAGTGACGGTCATGGCGGGAGTCTAGGTGCGCGGCTCCGGAGCGTCCTGCCTGCCCGACGTGCGCCCGAAAACGACGCTAAGGCGCCTGTTGACGTCGGTTACGGGCGCAGGGAGGGTGCGCGTCGGCCAAGTCGCCGGTGACGGGCCCACCCGCGCCGCTAGGGTGGAAACTCCGGCGCCAGGAGAGGCGCGAGGGAGGGAGTCGACGTGGATCTGGGACTCGAGGGCGAGGACCTGTGGTGGTACAACCTGCGCACTCAGAAGGTGGAGCAGGGTCCGGGTGACCCCAACTCCGAGCGCATGGGTCCCTATGCCACCCGCGCGGAGGCCGAGTCGGCGCTCGAGCGCGCACATGCCCGATCCGAGGCGTGGGACGCCGAGGACGACTGAGGTCGCTCGGCTCCAGCCCGGGGGTGGGATCTGAGCCAGGAAAGCACGAAGGCCCGCACCGTGAGGTGCGGGCCTTCGTGCTGATGGGTCCTAGCGCTTGCGCGCGGGAGCCCGCTTGGCGGTGCGCTTGCGCGCGGGTGCCTTGCGAGCGGTCTTCTTGGCTGCGGCCTTCTTCGGAGCAGCCTTCTTGGCAGCGCGCTTGCGCGCGGGTGCCTTGCGGGCGGCCTTCTTCGGCGCGGCCTTCTTGGCAGTGCGCTTGCGCGCGGGTGCCTTCTTGGCTGCCTTCTTCGGTGCTGCCTTCTTAGCTGCAGCCTTCTTCGGCGCGGCCTTCTTGGCAGTGCGCTTGCGCGCGGGTGCCTTCTTGGCTGCTGCCTTCTTCGGCGCGGCCTTCTTGGCAGTGCGCTTGCGCGCGGGTGCCTTCTTGGCTGCTGCCTTCTTCGGTGCAGCCTTCTTGGCAGTGCGCTTGCGCGCGGGTGCCTTCTTAGCTGCGGCGCGCTTGGCGGGGGCCTTCTTGGCCGTCCGCTTGCGCGCGGTGGTCTTCTTCGCGACCGCCACGGTGCCTCCAGTTGGTCGTTCCCTGCCCCTTGGCAGGGCTTTACGGGATCCACTGTTGCAGATTCGGCGGCCAATTCGCGACATCGCCGCAATTTCACGCCTCGGTGTGTCGCGCGCGGGTTCCGATTCGATGTCGTGCTATCCCTCCGCGGAATCCGGTCCGTTGATGTGACGTGGATCGCTCGCGCTTCCCTGCTCGTCAGCCTCTCGACGTCGCGCGGCGACGTTCGGATCGGTGCGCGCATCGAATGTCCACAGGGCGGGAAGTGTCACACACGTCACACCAACCGCAACTATGCACAGGATTCCTCCTGAGGCGAGGGATGCACGCAGTCCGTAGGCCTGGGCCGCTGCCGTGCTCCTCACCTGGCCGAGGATGGGTCCGAGCGAGTAGCTGAGCATCTCGATCCCGGCCATGCGACCGCGCACCTCGTCGGGGATCGATTGATTCCACAGCAGGCTCCGGAAGTGCCCGCTGAGCATGTCGAAGTAGCCGGCAACGGCGAGCAGCACGAGGACCCACCAGATCCCCGGGGCGAATGCGACAAGACCGACGGCGCCGCCCCAGGCGGCAGCGGCGAGGGCGATCGCCCGACCGTAGTGGCGGATGCGGATGGCCCAGCCGCTGGTGAGACCGAAGACGAGACCGCCGGCGAAGCCGGCTGAGTAGAGGAGTCCGAGAGCCCACGGTGCGTCGTACTCCTGGGCGATGAAGGGGAACAGTGCAAACGGAAATGCGAAGGTCATCGCAGCGAAGTCGATGGTGTAACTGCCAAGGATGTCCTTGCGGCTCCACGCGTAGCGCACGCCTGACCAGACGTGGCGCACGCTTGACCCGACGTGCTCGGTCCCGGTGCGCACCGAAGGCAACCGCATGAGGACCGCGATGGCGATGACGAAGCTGAGGACATCGAAGAGGTACGCCGCGCCAACACCCCAGATGCTGATGACGATCCCACCCACCGCAGGGCCGGCCAGCGCTGCGGAGTTCATACGCAGGGAATTCAGCGCGCTCGCAGCGGAGAGCTGATCCTGGGGGACCAATCGGGGCAGCATGGCGTCGAGCGAGGGTCGCTGCAGGCCGTCGACGGCGGCGAAGACCATGGCGACCGCGTAGATCACCCACAGTTGAGGCGACGGCAGGAATGCATTCAGTGCGAGGACGCACACGAGGACGCCGGCTGCGATCTCACCGCCGACCACGAGGATGCGCCGATCGACGCGATCGGCGAGCGAGCCGCCGTACAGGCCGAAGACGACCAGGGGCACGAGCTCCACGAGCCCGATGAGGCCCACCGCGATGAAGGAGTCGGTGAGCTCGGCGATCTGGAAGGGAATGGCGACATAGGTCACCATGGATCCGAGCGACG
>JBEGMG010000022.1:0-4551 GCA_041183165.1 Actinomycetota bacterium
GATGGACGACGAAGCCCTGCGTCGCACGCGCGAGACCGGCCGGGCCACCTTTTGGTCACGCAGTCGCGAGGAGTACTGGGTCAAGGGCGAGACGTCCGGCAACGTCCAGCAGGTGCGTGAGGTCCGCATCGACTGCGACGGCGACACCATCCTCCTGCTTGTCGACCAGCACGGGGTCGCGTGTCACACCGGATCGCGCACCTGCTTCACGCCCATGCCGGATTCCGGCCCGTGAGCGACCGCCGCGCCTGGGGATTCCCGCTCCCGGCACCGGGGGGCACCGCACCGGCACTCGATCGCTTCCGCGATCTCGCTCCCGGGCGTCGCGTGATCCCCGTGGTCCGCCGACTGCTCGCCGACGGAGAGACTCCCGTTGGCCTCTACCGCAAGCTCGCCCAGGAGCGACCCGGCACCTTCCTCCTGGAGTCGGCCGAGCATGGGCGCGCATACTCGCGCTTCTCCTTCGTCGGCGTGCGCAGCAGCGCGCTTCTCACGGAGCGCGACGGCGCTGTGGCGTGGTGGGGCACACCACCGCTCGACGTCCCGCGCGAGGGCGATCCGCTGACGGCACTGCGCGCCACCGTCGAACTCCTGCGCACCGACCGCGCCGAGGGCCTGCCGCCCCTCACCGGAGGCATGGTCGGCTACCTCGCCTACGACGCCGTCCGGCGGTGGGAGCGCGTCGCCGACGGCAATCCGGATGAGTTGCACGTACCCGAAGTCGGCTTCCTCCTGGCGACCGACCTCGCGGTCCTCGACCATGCCGACGGCACGGTGCTGCTCATCGCCAACGCCGTCAACGTCGACAACACCGACGAGCGCATCGACGAGGCCTGGCATGACGCCATCGCACGACTCGATGCCATGGAGCGCGATCTCGAGCGGCCGGCTCCCTCCACGGTGGCGACGTACGATCCGGACGCGACCACCGAGGTCATCGACCGCACGACTCCGCAGGAGTTCCGGGAGAGCGTCCGAGCGGCCCAGGAGCTCATTCGCGCGGGGGATGCCTTCCAGGTCGTCGTCTCGCAGCGGTTCGACGCCCACTGCTCGGCGAGCGCTCTCGATGTCTACCGCGTGCTGCGCGTCACCAATCCCAGCCCCTACATGTACCTGCTGCGCATTCCGCGGGTTGACGGGCAGGGCGTGGACTTCGACATCGTGGGCTCATCGCCGGAGGCGCTGGTGACGGTGAACGAGGGCCGATGCCGAGTGCATCCCATCGCGGGGACGCGCCCGCGTGGCGCGACCGCGGAAGAGGATGCGGCGCTTGTCGAGGGGCTACTCGCGG
The DNA here is from genome assembly GCA_041183165.1 of Actinomycetota bacterium. GTDB lineage: Bacteria > Actinomycetota > Actinomycetes > S36-B12 > S36-B12 > Mxb001. The sequence goes on from JBEGMG010000022.1 coordinate 1,292, forward strand.
ACGAGAAGGAGCGAGCCGAGCACCTCATGCTCGTGGATCTCGGGCGCAATGACCTGGGACGCGTGTGCGTGCCCGGATCGGTCGAGGTCGTGGAGTTCATGCAGGTCGAGCGCTACTCCCATGTGATGCACCTGGTGTCGACCGTGGTGGGCGCGCTGGAGCCCGAATGCACGGCGCTCGACGCCCTTGTCGCGACGTTCCCCGCGGGCACGCTCTCCGGAGCCCCCAAGCCTCGCGCGATGTCGATCATCGACGACCTCGAGCCGGCCCGTCGAGGCCTGTATGGCGGGGTGGTCGGCTATGTCGACTTCGCGGGCGACCTCGACACGGCCATCGCCATCCGCACCGCACTCATCCGCGGTGATCATGCACACGTCCAGGCGGGTGCCGGTGTCGTGGCGGACTCCGACCCTGCCTCCGAGGACGCCGAGTGCCGGGCAAAGGCGGCCGCTGTGCTCCGGGCGGTGGCGATCGCCGGCAGCCTGCGCGGGATCGGAGACGGGTGATGCCCTCGGGCCGTCGCTTCGCCGGAGTCCTGCTGGTGCTCGCGCTCGCCTCTCTCGGCGTGCTCGTGTCCTACGCCGCGACCTGGGTCGTGGCGCTCGTGCCGGTCTTCGCGGGCTCCGCGGCCGATGCGGCTCCCGCGCGCGAGGTGACTCTCGCGGGGCGCGACCTCGCGCCACTGGGCGGGGCCATGGGCTGGGTTGGGCTCGCGGCGATCGCGGCACTGCTCGCCACGCGCACATGGGGGCGTCGGGTCACGGGGGCGGTGGTGCTGCTGGCCGGAGGTGCCGCGGGCGCGAGCGCCGTGGCCTTCGGGCTGACCGAGGCGGTGACAGGGGGCGGCGGCACGTTCGTCGCCGCCGCGCTGGGAGATGCGGCAGAAGCGGACTCGACGTCGGTGAGCATCACCGCATGGTGGCTGCTGGCAGTCCTCTCCGGTCTGGCGATGCTCGTATGCGGGCTGCTCGCACTGCTGGATGGCCCGGCGTGGCCGCGGCTCGGTGCCCGATACTCGCGGACGGAGAGCGCCACGAGCGCCTCGAGTGCCGCTGCCACCTGGGATGCACTCGATCGAGGCGAGGATCCCAGCATCGTCGACGAGCCCCGCGGCTCGGCGGGCACGATCCCTGGTTCAATGGGAAGCGCACCACCCGATACCCGGTCCGAGGAGGAGCGATGAGCGCCGGCAGTCACGGTTCCACCCCAGCGGCATGGACCCTCGTCGTCCTGATCACGCTGGGCTTCATCGTCTCCACCGTGGGGCTGGTCCTGGGTTCATGGCCGGCCTTCTGGGTGGGTGTGGGAGTCGTCGCCCTCGGGGGCATCGTCGGTGGCGTCATGAAGGCAGCTGGCCTCGGCAAGCCACGTCAGCACGCCTGACGTTCGTCATCGCATCGACGCCCGCCTTGCCTCCCGCCGATCGCAAGCCGCTCGTCCTCATCGTTGAGGACGAGGCGCCGATCGCCGACGTCCTGAGGCTCTACCTCGAACGCGCGGGCTATGCCGTCGCTGTCGAATCCGATGGGGTGCGTGGGCTTGTCGCGGTGCGCGATCGCCACCCGGACGCGATCATCCTCGATGTCGGCCTTCCGGGCATGGATGGCACGGAGATCTGCCGTCGCATGCGCGCCCAGGGCGACTGGACCCCGGTGCTCTTCTGCACCGCGCGCGACGATGAGGTCGACCGCGTCCTCGGGCTCGAGATGGGCGGTGACGACTACATCACCAAGCCCTTCAGCCCCCGTGAAGTCGTCGCTCGCGTCAAGGTGGCTTTGCGTCACGCGCAATTCACCGAGGTGACCGGAGATGTCGTGACCATGGGCCGCGTGACACTCGACCGGGGTGCGCGGCGTGTCCTGGTAGAGGGCGAGGAGATCGCGCTCACGGCCACGGAATTCGATCTCCTTGCCTATCTCATGCAGCATCCGGGGCGAGTGATCACTCGCGACCATCTCCTCGAGGAGGTCTGGGGTTATGCCTCCGCCGTGGGCACCCGCACCGTGGACGTACATGTCGCCCAGGTGCGCTCCAAACTCGGGGATGCGAGCCCCATTCGGACCGTCCGAGGCGTGGGCTACTCGGCCGAGGCGCCATGAAGCGGCTGGGGATCCTCTCCGCGACCGTCCTGCTCGCTGTCGCGGTGGCCACGATCGCCGCCGTTGTCGCCGCGCTCGTGTCTTTGCCTCTCATCCGTGGCAACGCTGAAGCACTCGCCACCGCCGAACTCGCTCGCCTTGCCGATCTCACGGCCACCGCCTTGCGCGTCGATCCCCAGGGACGCTACGTCCTACCGCCACGCGTGGCGGGGGTGCTCCAGGCGGAGCAGGTCACCGCCTATGTCGTGGGTCCGGGTGCGGAGGAACTCCCCGAGGGTGTGACCACCGACGAGGTCGCCGCCGTGACGACGGGTTCGGGAGTGGAGGCTCAGGCCGAGACGTCGGCGGGCACCGTCCTCGTCGTCGGCAGGCCCTTCGAGCCGGGCTTCGGGGTGATCCTCGTGCAGCCTCTGTCGGTGGCGGGAGGTACGGCGACCGAGCTCATCGCGCGACTTCTCATCGCCCTGGTCATCGGACTCGCTATTGCCGTCGCCATTGCCCTTGTCGCGGGTGCCTGGCTCACGACACCGCTGCGCCGTGCGGCTGATGCTGCCCTGCGCCTCGGTAGGGGCGAGCGCGGCATCCACGTCCGCCCCGAGGGGCCTGCCGAGGTGGCCGACATGGCCGAGGCGCTCAATCGACTCGCGGCGGCGCTCGCGGTGTCAGAAGGGCGTCAGCGCGAGTTCCTGCTCTCGGTCTCCCATGAACTGCGCACACCCATCACGTCCGTACGTGGCTACGCCGAGGCCCTCGCAGACGGCCTCGTCGAAGGCGAGGATGTCGCGCGCACCGGCTCCGTGATGGCCGCCGAGACATATCGCCTGGACCGCCTGGTGAGCGACCTACTCGACCTGGCACGCCTGCGCGCGGACGACTTCGTCATCGAGTGCGTCGACGTCGATCTCAGCGAGATGCTCAACGATGCTGCCGAGGTGTGGGCGGATCGATGCCAGCGCGCGGAGATCGCCCTTCGCACTGAGATGCCTGCGACGCCGGTGATCGTGCGCGCGGATCCCCTGAGGCTGCGGCAGGTGATCGACAACCTCGCCGAGAACGCGCTTCGCGTCGTACCCGTGGGCGGCGTGATCGTCATGACCGGTAGGGCCGAAGGCGACTGGGGCGTGGCCGAGGTGCGCGACTCGGGCCCTGGTCTCGCGCCCG
>JBEGMG010000023.1:0-3452 GCA_041183165.1 Actinomycetota bacterium
CCTTGAGCGGGTGCGTTTCACGAGCCCGCACCCGCGCGACTTCACCGACGACGTCATCGCGGCGATGGCCGAGACGCCCAATGTCATGCCCCAATTGCACATGCCGCTGCAATCGGGGTCGGACCGGATCCTCCAGGGCATGCGGCGGTCGTATCGGGCTGAGCGCTACCTCGGCATCATCGAGCGCGTGCGCGAGGCTATGCCCGAGGCTGCGATCACCACCGACATCATCGTGGGCTTCCCCGGTGAGACCGAGGAGGATTTCCAGGGGACCCTCGACGTCGTGCGCGCATCCCGATTCGCCAGCGCCTTCACCTTCCAGTACTCCCCGCGCCCGGGCACACCTGCGGCGACGATGGACGACCAGATCCCCAAGTCCGTCGTCCAGGAGCGCTACGAGCGCCTCGTGGAGTTGGTCGATGAGATCGCGTGGGAGGAGAGCAAGCGCTTCGTGGGTCGCGAGGTCGAAGTCCTCATCGCCGAGGGCGAGGGCCGCAAGGACGACGCGACCGCACGCCTGTCGGGCCGGGCCGCCGACAACCGCCTGGTGCACGTGACGCGCGATCCCGCGCTGGGCGAGCCGCGCCCCGGTGATCTGGTCATCGCCGAGGTGACCTACGCCGCACCCCACCATCTCGTCGCTGACCGCATGATCGCGGTGCGACGTACACGCGCGGGTGATGCCTGGGAGGCGCGGACCAGCCCGACGCCTGCGGACGATCGCGTCGTCCTCCCTATCCCGGCAATGCCCGTCAGGTGATCCCGCTGTGATCGTCGCCATCGTCGGCCCGACCGCGGTGGGCAAGTCCGATCTCGCCATCGACCTCGCCGAGCGGCTCGGCGCAGAGATCGTGAGCGCAGACTCCATGCAGGTCTACATCGGCATGGACATCGGCACGGCGAAGGTGCCCGAGGGTGAGCGGCGCGGCGTACCCCACCACATGGTCGACGTGTGGAGCCCTGGCCACGAGGTGAGTGTGGTGGAGTTCCGTGACCGAGCGAGGACCTGCGTCGCCGAGATCGAGGCCCGGGGCCATGACGTTGTCATCGTCGGGGGATCGTGGCTCTACGTCCAGGCGATCCTGGACGAGATGGACTTCCCCGCCACTGATCCGCAGGTGCGTGCCCGTCTCGAGGAGGATCTCGTCGAGTCCGGTGCCGAGGCCATGCACGCACGCTTGGCCGCGCTCGATCCCGATGCTGCGGCAGCGATCCTGCCGACCAACGGGCGTCGCATCGTGCGGGCACTCGAGGTCGTCGAGATCCAGGGTTCCTTCACCGCGCGACTGCCCGAGCCGCGACCGTGGCGTGAGGCACGATGGATCGGACTGTCCTGTGATCGACTGGTGCTCGATGCCCGGATCGCAGCCCGAGTGGATCGTATGTGGGAGCTGGGCCTTGTCGAGGAAGTGCGCGGGCTGAGCGGGCGCCTGAGTCGCACGGCGAGGGGAGCACTCGGCTATCGCCAGGTGCTCGAGGCGCTGCAGGGGGAGGGTGACATGGAGTCCGCTCGCCAGCACACGATCGACGGCACGCGCAGGTTCGCCCGGCGCCAGGAGCGCCGCTTCCGCCAGGACACGCGCGTGCAGTGGGTACCTGCTGGCACATCGGCGGGCGATCTGGTCTAGGGGACTTCGACGTAGTACTCGGTGCCGAGCAGTAGGCGATAGGCCGGGCCGGGGAGCCTGGTGAGCACCGCGAGCGGGCGCGTGGAGTCATCCGCAGCGGCTTGGCTGGCATGGGCCGCCATACTCGCGCGCTTCGCCTCGGCGTAGGGCCGCACGTTCACGCGATGGGTGATCTCGCTGCCCGGCGTCCACGAGCGATCGAATTCCGCAGGGTCGAAACCAGGCGGGGTGAGACGCGCGTACGCCGCCGCGCGTACCGTGCGCGCAAAGGGCTCACGCGGCAGGGTGGCCTCGAAGTGCCGCAGTTGCCGACGCTCGCGCACGCGTTGGGCGGCACCCCTGGCCACAGCATGCACGCGCAGATGGTCCGGGTGGCCGTAACCGCCTGCACGGTCATAGCCCACGAGCACCTCTGCGTCCTCCGACTCGACCAGATCCACGAGTCGCGCGATCTGGTCGTCGATGTCGCCGCTGGCGAAGCCTCCGGGCTGATCGCCGGCGAGCCCGGAGTCGGCGTACGCCCAGGTCTCCAACCGCGCCGTGCCGAGGATCTCCGCAGAGCGCTGGAGTTCACGCGCGCGTACGCCGGCGAGATCATCGCGGTAGGCGGCGGAGGTGAGCCCTGCGGCACCATCGGTGGCGACAGCGAGGACCACGCGGTGGCCCTCGGCAGCGGCACGCGCCATCGTCCCCGCGGTGAGGAGTGCCTCATCGTCGGGGTGCGCGTGCAGGAAGACCAGTGTGGTCACGGGACCCATCCTGCCGTCCATCGCCGCCCCCCACGCCGAGTGGGCAGTTGTTCAGTGGGAGGCCCCCATAGGCCGACGTAACAACTGCCCACTCGTGGGGGGAGGGGCCCGTGGCGTAGCGTCGGCGCGTGCGCATCGCCCATGTCTCGGACTGCTATCTGCCGCGCACGGGGGGCATCGAGACTCAGGTGCGGGGCCTCGCCCTCGCGCAGGCGGCTCGCGGCGATCTGCCCTGGATCATCACGGCGACTCCCGGTGCCGAGCGCTCTGGCCGGGAGATCCTCGACGGGGTCGCGGTCGAGCGCCTCACCGCCCGGATGCCCGGGGACCTCCCGGTGCATCCCCGGACGCGCGCGGGCGTGCGCGCACTCCTGGAAGCTCAACCCACGGACGTCGCGCACGTGCACCTGGGCGCTGTGTCGCCCTTCGCCTGGGGTTCCTTGCGCGCCCTCGCGGAGCTCCGCGTGCCCACGGTCGTCACCGTGCACAGCATGTGGGGGCCGCTGTCGCGCGGCGGCTATCGCGCTGCTCGCGCACTCCTCACGCGGCCCGGTGTCGTGGTGAGCGCGGTGAGTGCCATCGCCGCTGCTCCGGTCTCAGCGTCACTGGGCGTGCCCGTCGGCGTACTCCCCAATGCCATCGATCCCGCGCCGTGGCGACAGGCGCACCCGGTGTCGCGTGTCCCCGGCACGCTGCGCGTCGTCACGGTTGCGCGTCTGGCGCCGCGCAAGCGCGTGGGCGCCCTACTGCGTGCGGTCGCCCGGGCACAGGTGCTCACCGGTCCAGATGTGCGCATCGAGGCGACGATCATCGGCGACGGCCCGCAGCGCGGCATCATCGAGCGCCAGGCGCGCGGACTAGGGCTCGACGCTCACTTCACCGGTCGGTTGCCCCTCGAGGGAATCCGCGCGGTCTTCGCGGCATCGGATGCCTTCGCCCAGGCGTCCGTGCTCGAGTCCTTCGGCATCGCGGCGCTGGAGGCTCGGACCTTCGGGTTGCCCGTGGTCGCCCGTGCCCAGGCGGGGACCTCGGAGTTCATCCACGAGGGAGTCGAGGGCCTCCTCGCGGTGGACGA
>JBEGMG010000024.1:0-8313 GCA_041183165.1 Actinomycetota bacterium
CTCGAGTACGGCTCGAGCAAGGGATCCCTCTTCCTCATCGCGACCGTGCTCACCGTCCTCATCGGTGGCGTGTCGGCCAGCGGCTCGGTCGTCACCTACCTCAAGCTGCAGGAGATCATGACGACGCGCCCCGTCGTCTTGCCGGCCGGTCGATTCATCACGATCGGCATCGCAGTGCTCACCGTGGCCACCGCGGTCTGGGTCATCGTGTCGCCCACGACCTGGGGCGTCGTCGGCCTGCTCGTGCTGTCCCTGATCTTTGGCATCCTCTTCGTGCTTCCCGTCGGCGGCGCGGATGTGCCCATCGTCATCTCGCTGCTCAATGCCTTCACCGGTCTCTCGGTGGCTGCATCGGGCTATGTCCTGGGCAACGTGCTCCTCATCATCGCCGGCACGCTCGTCGGCGCTTCGGGCACGCTCCTCACGAGGGAAATGGCCAAGGCCATGGGCCGGCCGCTCACATCCACCCTCTTCGGAGCCTTCTCCGGCACGACGCAGGGAGGCGGCGGCACGGGCGAGGAGCGACCGGTGCGCTCGGCAGGCCCCAACGACATCGCGATCATGCTCGGCTACGCCAACAAGGTCATCCTCGTGCCGGGCTACGGCCTGGCGGTCGCCCAGGCGCAGTCCACTCTGCGCGAGCTCGCGGATCTGCTCACCGCGCGCGGCATTGATGTCGACTACGCCATCCATCCGGTCGCGGGTCGCATGCCCGGGCACATGAACGTCCTCCTTGCGGAGGCTTCGGTGCCCTATGAGCAACTCAAGGAGATGGAGGAGATCAACCCCGACTTCTCCGCGACTGATGTCGTGCTCGTCGTCGGTGCCAACGACGTCGTCAACCCCGCGGCGCGCACCGATCAGTCGGCGCCGATCTACGGCATGCCCATCCTCGACGTGGACAATGCTCAGCAGGTGGTCTTCCTCAAGCGGTCGATGCGCCCGGGCTTCGCCGGTATCGAGAACGAACTCCTCTACGACCCCAAGACGACCCTGCTCTTCGGTGACGCGAAGGACTCGCTCACCAAGGTCGTGACCTCACTCAAGGCCCTCTGACATTTCTCCCGCTAAGCGGGACAGATGGTTGATATGCGTCGCTCGCGGGGACGCATGAACCGTTTCTCCCGCTTAGCGGGAGAAACGGCAGGGGCAGCTAGACGACGCCGTAGAGGCGGTCGCCTGCGTCGCCGAGTCCGGGCACGATGTAGCCCTTCTCGTTGAGGCGCAGGTCGAGTCCCGCGGTGACGACCGTGACGTCGACCGGCTTGCCGGCGTAGGACTCCTCGACGTGGCGCAGCCCTTCGGGCGCGGCGAGCAGTGCGATCGCGGTGACGTCGCTCGCGCCGCGCTCGAGCAGAAGGTCGATAGCCGTGACGAGCGTGCCGCCGGTGGCCAGCATCGGGTCGAGTACGAAGACCTGGCGCCCCTCGAGGGCATGCGGGATACGGTCGGCATACGTCGACGCGATGAGCGAGTCTTCATCGCGGACCATCCCGAGGAAGCCAACCTCGGCAGTGGGCATGAGTCGCATCATGCCCTCGAGCATGCCGAGACCTGCGCGCAGAATCGGCACCACCAGCGGACGCGGACGCGCCAGATGCACACCTGTGGTCTCGGTGACGGGAGTCGTGATGGTCACGGGTGTGGTCCGCAACTGGTGGGTTGCCTCGTAAGCGAGCAGCGTGACGAGTTCCTCCACCAGCAGCCGAAAGGTCGCTGAGTCGGTCGTTTCGTCACGAAGCGTGGTCAGCTTGTGGGCAACGAGTGGATGCTGGACGACGACGGTACGCACGTTGGCAGCGTATCGGGGCCAAGGTGCGGCGCGGGAGCGGTCCCGCGTGACACCATGGGGGAGCACCCACCGGGGTGCAGGAGGCGGGGCTTGAGCCATGGACGACGACGCAGGCTACGCCGTCGCTGCCTGGCGCGAAGAGGGCCGCTGGTCCGTTGCCGCGCTGCCCCCGCGGGCGACCGAATCCCTTGACGCCTTCCTCGCCGCGCTTCGCCAGCTCATTGCTGAGGGCGGAGCGCTCGGATTTCTCGTCGTCGACGAGGACTTCTTCCTCGGCGTGCGCATGATGCCCGACGGAGCTGCGCGCCTGCTCCTCTCCGATATCGGCGCCGCGCTGGAGTTCCCGCTGGCCGAAGAAGTCGCGGACATGCTCGAGGCTGAGTTGCCCGAGGACGACGAGGAACTCGATGAGGTTGAGCCGGTAGGCGACTTCACCTTCGCCGCTGACATGGGCATGCCCGTGAGCGAGCTCGAACTCATCCTCGATGATCCCGACCTCTATCCCGACGAGCAGGTCGTGGCCATCGCGACGCGACTCGGCTTCGACGAGCAGCTCGCGGCGGCACTCGAGCGCGACTGACGCATGAGGCACGCTGACTCCGATGTCGCTGCCATGCGACGGGCCCTCGAGCTGGCGAGCCAGTCGTTGCTTTCGGGTGGTGAGGATGTGCCGGTCGGCGCGCTCGTGCTCGATCCTGACGGCGCGGTGCTCGCCGAGTCCGCCAATCGCCGCGAAGCCCTCACCGATCCCACGGCCCATGCGGAGGTCGTGGTGTTGCGAGAGGCTGGCCTTGCACTCGGCGACACCCACCTGGTGGGCTGCACGCTCGTTGTGACGCTGGAACCCTGCCCGATGTGCGCGGGTGCTGCGCAGCTCGCGCGCGTTGATCGAGTGGTCTTCGGAGCCTGGAACGACGACTACGGTGCTGCGGGCTCCGCATGGGACCTCCTGCGCGATCGCCGTCTCTCGCATCGCCCAGAGGTCGTGGGCGGGGTCCTCGCCGAGGAGTGCGGCGCGATCGTCAAGGAGTTCTTCGAGCGCTTGCGCTAGTCGGGCGGTGCTACCAGCTCGACGCGCCGTCCGCGCAGTCGCGCGCTCTCGGACGAGGGCGCTCCCTGCACGCGCACGGTGATCCGCATGCGATCCGACCGGAAGAGATCTCGGGAGTATTCGAATGTGCGCCCCTGCTGATCCTGGGTGCGCCGCGTGATCGACAGGAGTGGTGCGCCCAATGGCACGGACAGAATCGACGCCTCGAGGGGTGAGGCGGCGACGACCTCGATGTGCTCCAGCGCCTCTGCGGGCCGCAGGCCGTAGGCCGAGTCGATGAGTTCGTAGATCGAGCCGCTGATGTCGTGCTCGGGCAGCCCGGGCACGAGTTCGGCGGGGAAGCGCGCGTGCTCCAGGGAGATCGGCGAGCCGTCAGCCAGACGAATACGCACCAGGTCGACGACGAAGTCGTCAGGGGTCAGCCCAAGCGCGTCTGCCGCGTCGGGACCCGCGACCGTGACGCCCACGCTGACCACGCGCGACCCGGCGGTGAATCCCTGATCTCGCAGCAGTGCGGGTACGCCGACGATGCGCGAAAGGTCGCGATCGACCTTCGTGGGGGCGATGAACGTGCCTCCACCGCGTCCGGGTACGCGCCGGATGACTCCCTCGGCCTCGAGCGATGCGAGAGCCTGGCGCAGCGTGGACCTGCTGACCCCCAGGGTGGCCGCGAGGTCGCGTTCGGCGCCGAGACGCTCACCCGGCTTGAGCGCTCCCCGCTCCACCATGGTGACGATGCGGAGTTTCGCGCCCTCTGCGGTGGATCCCATCGAGGGGGGGATGTCGGGCTGCGTCACGTGGACTACATCGCCTCGAGTGCGGCGAGCGACTCGGGGAGGATCTGGCCGCCGTCGACCGCCAGTGCCTGGCCGGTGATGTACGCCGCCTCGTCGGAGGCGAAGAAGAGGGCGGCATTGCCGATGTCCTGCACACTGCCGAGCCGGCGCTGCGGGATGGACATCTCCATCGAACGGATGTAATCCTCGCCGAGGTCCGCGAGGCCCTCGGTCATCACGTTGCCTGGCAGCACGGCATTGACGGTGATGCCCATGGGTGCGAGCTCGATCGCGGCCGTGCGCATGAAACCCAGCTGTGCAGCCTTGCTCGCGCCGTAGTGCGACCAGCCGGGATAACCGGTGATGGGGCCGGTGATCGACGACGTGAGGATCACGCGCCCTCGGCCGCTCCTGGCGAGTTCGGGGATGCAGGCCTGGACGCTGAGCAGCGTGCCCTTGATGTTGGTGTCCAGGACGAGCTCCATGTCGCTCACCGACATGGTGGCCAGCTTGGAGTCCGGGAAGATGCCGGCGTTCGCGCAGAGGATGTCGATACCGCCGTGCTTGGCGACCGCAGCCGCAGCCATCTCGGCGCATGAGGAGGCGTCGGCGACGTTGCCCAGGACGTAGGCAACCGATCCGCCACCCAGGGCAGAGAGTTCGTCGACCGTGCGCTTCGCGTCGTCCTCATTGCGGCCGGTGATGAGCACATTGACGCCCGCTGTGGCGAGCACCCCGGCGATTCCCTTGCCGATGCCCTTGGTGGCACCGGTGACGATGGCCGAGCGGCCAGCGATCGATCCGAACACGATTCCTCCTAGGTCATCCGGGTGAGGTATTCATCGGCGAGACGGCAACTGGTGACGGCGTACTCGGGCCCCATCGCCTGAGCGGTCTCGGTCTCCGAGTGGGAACCGATCCAGGCAACGAGGAGGAGACGCCGCAACATGATGAACGTCGGGAGCTCGGCTTCCTCCTCGGGGGTCATGGTGGCCACTGTCCGGTAGCCGCGCACCCAGGAGTCGACGAGTTCGGGCACGTAGGGCTCGTGCTCGATGAAGGACAGTGACGATCCGAGGTCGTACATGAACCAACTCAGACCGCAGTCGTCGAAGTCGATGACGTTGACGGCGGGACCGTGCACCAGCAGGTTGGCCAGGCGCATGTCGGCGTGGATGAGTCCGAATCGGTCAGGCCCCTTGCCGTAGGCAGCGAGACGCTCGCGAAGGAGTTCGGAGCATTGCCCGAGGATCTGGGCCTCCTCGGCTCCCACTCCCAGGCCGTCCTGCCACCTTCCCCAGTGACCGTCCGGGCCGAGCGCGGTGTCGTAGTCCCAGATGAACCTCGTGAAGCCCGCGGGTCGCTGCCACGACTTCGAGTGGTGATGCAGGCGCGCGGTGATCGCACCGAGCTCCTCGAAGTCCTGGGCCAGGCGATCCTCGGTCGGTTCCTTTCCCTCGACCCAGGCGAAGCGCACGACGTAACGCTCCCGCCCATCGTCTGTCCGCGCGGTGACCACCGACTCGCCGTTCAGGGCCGGGAGGTACGCCGGAGTGGGGACGACACCTTCGTCGCGCAGGGCGGAGATCCAGGCGAGTTCGCTCAGGATCGCCTCGCGCGAGTGGTAGCCGGTGCGATGAACGCGCAGGACCGAGACATGGCCGTCGGCAGTATCGACGCGAAAGGTGCCGTTCTCGGACACGTTGAGCAGGGTGAGTCGCGTCCCCTCATCCAAGCCATAGGCGGGGAGGGCAGCGAGCGCGAACTCCTCGAACGATGCCACGGGGTCGGTCATGTGCCCTCCTCGCGCCAGACGCTACTGATCCCTGCCGATGACCGCAGCGAGAGCCTCCCCGATCGCCTCCCGTGCCCTCTCCACGGCCTCGGGTTCCCCGGCCATGTAGACGCGCCCAGCAGCGCCGATCATCTGAACGTCGACCAGCGTGATGTCCGGTGCCGCCTTCTCGGCCTCGTTGGCCGCGACAGCCGCGAAGAGCGCGGGGGTCATCTCGAAGACGAGCAGGCTCTGGCCGGGAAGGATCATCGAGGCCTGGCGCACACGGTTGAGGATGACGGCGTGCTGGTCGGTGATGTCGTGGATGACATCGTGGAAGAGGACCTGGGGGCGCAGTTGATCCTCCGCCCGTGCACCCAGCCCGGCGAGGATGGCTGCGCCCGCGCCGTCAACCTCCTCGAGCGAGTCGGCATGGACCTCGAGCACGCCGAACTGACGCTCGACGAAGAGAATGCCCGGCTCTGCGGCTGGTGCCGACCTCAACGCGAGGTCGGTGACGCGCTCGATCGCGAGCCCGGGGGCAACTTCGACGATGAGCGCGTGCTGACCCGCATACGGCGGGTAGCCGCGCGCTCGCGTCGGAGTGCCGAGGTAGGCCGCGAACTGAGGCTGCAGGTCGAGGAGCTTGAGGTAGACCCGAAGCTCCGGTGCTGCAGAGGCGGACACACCGCCCCCGGTCACTTGGCCGAGACCCCGAAGGTCTTCGACAGCTCGGAGTGGGGACGGGGGATGACGTGGACGCTCACGAGCTCGCCGACCTGGCTGGCTGCCTCGGAGCCCGCGTCAGTTGCCGCCTTGACCGCACCGACGTCGCCCTGGATGGTGACCGCAACGAGGCCGTCGCCGACCTGCTCACGGCTGACGATGGTGACGTTGGCCGCCTTGACCATGGCATCTGCAGCAGCGAGTGCAGCCACGTAGCCCTTGGTCTCGATCATGCCGATCGCGAAGTTGGACATTGCTGTTCCTTTCGTGGTGGGTTGAGCGGGGTAGGGACCCTGCTCAGGTCCGCTCCTCATCGATCGAACCGATGATGAGCGCGTCGATGGGGGGCGTGTCGCCCGGGAGCCACGCGGCCGCGACCGACCCGGTGGTGACGAGGACCGCCTCGCCCACACCGGATCCGAGGACATCGAAGGCCACGAGTCGGGTCCCCCCCGGCTCCACCTCGACCTCGAGGAAGGCGCCACTGGGGATCGAGTCGATCTTCTTGGTCGACCAGACGCTCTGGATCACTCGTGCACGAAGCATGGCTTGTCCTTCCCTCGGTCCTAGCCGTCGATCCTGATGATGTCGATGCCCCGCGCACGTGCCCAGTCACGCGCCAGGGGGGTGATCACTACCCGCTGCCCGATGCGCACTGCCCGGGCATCCCCGAGTGCGCGCAGATGACGTTCGGTCAGGGCTCCGCTCGCCAGGTGCGTGGAATCCGCGGGAATGGATTCCGTTGTCTTGCTCGCTGGCCGAGGCTCGGGACGGCGGGGTGTGGCGGGCTCACGCTGAGTGGTGCGGCCCAGCGCCATTTCCTCGACGACCACCTCGCGGATGACCTCACGCACGATTTCGCGGATCATCTCCCGCAGCGCCTCGGGTGTCTGGGTCATGACGTCACGCTCCGCAGGGCCGCCTCGGCTGCCTCGGCTGCGGCGCGGACTTCGGACTCGGTGCCGGTGAGGTAGACGCGGCCGGTGGCACCCACCATGCGGTAGTCGACCACGGTGATGCGCGCGGCCTTCTCGGCCTCGTTGGTGGCGAGGATGGCGTAGCTCGCCGGCTGCATCTCCAGCACGAAGAGCGACTGCCCCGGCAGCGCCATGGAGCCGACCTTGTTGCGGTTGATGAGGAACGCGTGCTGGCGGTCGATCTTGGGTACCACGCGCGAGGCCAGGATCTGGGGAGACGTCGCATCCGCGGCGCTCTTGCCGAGCTGGTCGAGCACTGCTCCGGCGGCGCTGCGCACGGCGCTCGTGGGTCCGTGGATCTCGAGGTAGCCGAACTGGCGCTCGACGAAGAGGATCCCCGCACCCACGTCTGCGTGCTTGAGCGCGACATCGGTGAGGGGCTCGATATCCAAGCCGGGCGCCACCTCGATGATCTGCGCGGCGTATCCGGCGCGCGGAAGTGCACCGCGCACCCACGAGCCGAGGTAGCACATCGTCTGCGGCTGCAGCCGGTCGAGGAAGATGAAGGATCGCAACTCAGCCATCATCAGCCCTTGATGATCTCTCGGAGCTCTTCGACCACCAGGCGTCGGATCTCCTCTCGGAGCTCCTGCTCGGCCTCGGGCGGCGCGGGACGGGCGAGCACGGGTGCCCCTTCCATGTTGGATGCCAGCGGATACGGCGGGACCACTCCCGCAGGAGCACGCCAGGGATCCAACGATGTGAAGTCGGGCATGGGCGCATCCGATGCGTAGGCGATGCGCGTCAGGTTGACGAGGTGCTTGGGCTCGAGGTTCTCTCCCACTGAGGAGCGTCCGAAGAAGCCCGTGCCGATCGTCATCGTGGGGGCGAGGTTGGTCTCGATGCCCGCGCTGCCGAGGCTGTTGCCGACATTGACCGAGACGCGCAGCACAGGCACCGCGGCGGCGAAGGACATGACCGTTGCGGGATCTTCGCTGTGGATGGCCGCGCTGTGCCCCGCACCGCTGATGCGCAGGACCGCGCGCGCAGCATCGATGCATCGTGCGGCACTGGGGGCCGTGACCATTCCGAGGACGGGGCAGAGCTTCTCGTGGGCGAATGCTTCCTCGGGCACGACCAGGGGGAACGGCGCGACGAGGATCCGGGTGGACGCAGGGACCTTGACGCCGGCGGCCTCGGCGATGTCGCGCGCGGACTTGCCGACCCAGGCGGTGTTGAACGCCGTCCCGGTGAAGACGATCTCGCGCACCCGGTCG
>JBEGMG010000025.1:0-4527 GCA_041183165.1 Actinomycetota bacterium
CCTTGACTCCATGCGCCCGCACCGACAGCCGAGGCGGCCTGGTGATCACGTCGTGGCGCTTCATCGACGCGGACGGCAACACGACGGTCTTCCGCGACGGCCGCGCTGCGGCTGTATATGCCGGCGATGCCCTGCGCGCGCGCATGACATGGAGCGATGGCCGCCTCGCGTCGATCGAGGCGCCGACGGGTCGCTCCATCGGCCTCACCTACGCGGGCTCGGGTGACTGCCCCTCGGCGCAGTGGGGCACCGGATTCACCGCGCCCGCACCAGGGATGCTGTGCCGGATCGCCTATCCCGATGGCACGGCGACGGATCTCGGCTACCAGGCGGTCGGCGCGTCGACCCAGATCGCTCTGGTCAAGGATCCAGGCAATCAGGGCACCACGCTGGGCTGGGACTCTCTCGGAAGGTTGACGGCGACGCGCAGTGCGCTGGTGAACCTCGCCGCCACGCGCGATCCGGCCGCGGCGGCGACGGTCACGACGGTGTCCTACGACACGAGCACCGGGCGCGTCGATCGACTGGTGGCCGCGCCGAGCTCCGTAGGTGGTGCGAGGGTGACGCAACGACTGGTGATGGCCGACGTCACCGAAGCGATAGTGAAGTCCCGTCGCGAGGTTCAGGCGCGCAACGACACCACGACCACCGGGCTCAAGGGCAGCATCACCTACTCGCTGGATCCAGTGACCTACGCCGAGCGCAGCACAGTCGACGCCGCGGGCATGACGACTCGGCGCATCGTGGATCCGGGCACCGGGCAGGTCTCGGCCACGGTTGACTCGCTGGGTCGTCGCACGGAGGTCACCGCCAACACGACCGGTGCCTTGGTGAAGCAGGTCGGCCCCTTTGTCCCCAATCCCAGTGCGCGTGATCGTCAGGGCGCTGAGCAGAGAATCGAGTACGACGAGACGTACCCGTCATCAGCCGACAAGGGCGATGCGATGCAGGGCTTCCGTGCCGAGATCTTCGGTCAGCCGAACTTCCTCGGCAATGTCGTGGAGTCGCAGTTCTGGAGGCGGGCTCGTGATGCCTCGGGTATGAACCAGAGCTGGTCTCGAACTGCCGCATTCTCCGCGCGGCTCGGCGCTCTGTGGACCCCAGACCCCAAAGACGACGAGCTCGCCAGTGCCGATGACACGGGGACAGGCTGGACCTTCAAGGCCGAGATCAGTGCGCGGACATCGCTCGCACTCATCGTTGGACCCTTTGAGTGCCGGACCGAGCAGTTGGTCTCCGAAGCCGGGTGCCGCGTCAGCGGCCTCGCTCAGGGTGTCAAGCAGCTCACCATCGAACTCCGCAATGCTGCTCCCCGCGGATTCTTCACCATCACCGTGGCGCCGACCGGCCGGGATCCGAAGCCGGTGCCCGGTGATCAGGTCCAGCCCGGCTACCAGCGGGTCACCCGTGTGGCCTCTAACGACGCGTACCCCGGCGCAGCGACTCGGCCCGCGACGGTGCTGGCCTACGCCAATCCGGCTCAGGATGACCCGACGTCGGTGACGCAGCCCGGTGGACTCGTGTCACGCGTCGAATACGAGCCTGAGACACCTCGTGGTGGCGAGTTCGGTCGCCCCGTGAAGTACACCTCACCCGGGGGCCTCATTCGCACGTCAAGCTACTGGCCACTGTCGGGGGCGGTTGAAGCGCCAGCGCTGTGCGCGACGGCGGAGGCCGTGGCGTCGGGCCAGTTGAAGACGCGCACCATTCAGAACGGCACCTCGGTGACGTCGTACTACGACGTGATGGGCCGTCTCGTCTCCCAGGTCACTAGCGGCGTGGGCGGAGCGACCGAGACGCGCTGTCTCACGTATGCATCGTCGGGAGCGGTGTCCCAGACACATACCTACGACGCGAGCGGCGCGCTGATCGAGCGATCGACGACCGAGGAAGCGGTGGGTGGTGACCCACTCGTCTCGCGACTCGTGCTCGAGCACGGGCCCGGCGCCCCGGTGCAGCCCGGCACCTCCGTGTCGACGACCACGACGGTCAACCTCGCGGGCATGCCGGTCGTCTATGTGGATGAAGTGGGCACCACCACTCAGACGACGTATACGCCTCTCGACGACATCGAGACCGTGACCGTCACGCCTGCCGGGGCGGCGAAGCCGACACTCACGACCACCTCGACCTATCGCGAGAGTGATGGTGCGCTCACGCAGGTCAGCGTCAACGGCAAGGTTGCGGCCAGGGTCACGTACCTTCGTGAGACCGGCCGCATCACGCGCATCGACTACGGCGGCGCGTTCGGCAGTTCCGAATTCACATACACCGACACCGGCAGGCCGTCGAGGATCGCCTTCATGGCCGGCAATCCGGTCGCGCGCATGAGTCAGGAAGTCACGTACACGCAGTTCGGCCGCGCCACGCGGTCGCGCACGAGTGTGACGGTGCCTGGCTCCGCGGCCATCGTCGATGAGCGTGACTATGCCTACGACTCTGCCCGCCGGCTCACTCGGGCGGTCATCACCACGACCACCGCTGGCACGCCTCAGCGACAGACCCTGGGCTATGCCTTCGCGGCGAGCCAGGCGGCCGAGTGTGGCTCGGCGTACCCGAGGGCCGGCGCCGATGCCTTGCGCACGGGAGGCTCGCGCAACGGCGTCGCGTACGTCACCTGCAACGACGGCTTGGGTCGGGTGGTCACCACCACGGACCCGCAGGTCACCGGTGATGGCACTGGCAAGCTGACCGCTACCTTCGAGTACGACGCCTTCGGCCGTGTAACGGCCATCACCGGCGGTAGTCGCCCCGCCATCATGACCTGGTCATCGGACACGACACTGGCCAAACTTGTCGATGGGGTCGGCCCCGATGCTGTGAGCACGACCATGGCGACCTTCGGTGGGCGCATCGTCGACAAGACGGTGACCACCGGCTCCGGTCAGGAGCGGGTGCGCTACGGCTACACAGGCGGAACCGACTCTTCACCCACGGTGATCTATCGAGCCGATGACACCGTCACCGCGCCAACGGCCTATCAGTTCGCACTCCCCGGTGGCGTGAATGTCACGCTCCCCGCGGCCGGGGTTGCCACGATGACTCCAAGTGGCATCGACGGTTCTGCCCTGGGCACGGTGGCTGCGCCCTTCCTGTCCCTGTCGAATGGGTCCGGTGCGACCGGGGTCGGTCCGGCGCCGCGGTTCGGCCCCTTCGGTGAGCCGCTCGCCACTCAGGCGAACGCCCCCGCAAACCCGGCCCTGCCGGACTACGCCTGGCAGGCGTCGGGGCGCCTGGAGACGCTCGGGGGCACCTCGTCCATCACGTTGGCCGGCGCCCGCGCATACCTGCCGGGGACCGGCACGTTCCTCGCCCCGGACCTGCGGGCCAATAGTGCGGACAACCTCTACTCCTACACACCGGGCGATCCCATCAATGGCTCCGATGGCAACGGGGAGGCCAACGGCTGGGCGTGGTTCTTCGAGATCCTCGGGGCAGCGCTCGTCGTGGCTTCCTTCGTCGTGGGTGTCGCCTCCGGTGGATTCCTGCTCCCCATGGCCATGGGTATGGCCGCAAGTGGGCTCTCCATGGTTGCCATGAAGATGCAGACCGAGGCGAGCCCCGCGCTGGACACGTTCCGCACGATCATGTTCTGGGGCCAGATGGCCGCGACCGTGGTGATGCTGGGCGCCACGGGACTGGCGTCTTTCACCAAATGGGGTGCCAACAGCAAGTCCGTGAGGTTCCTGGCTGGCATGGGCACCAAGCCTCAGCAGGCAGCCGGATCGGCAGCTCGAGTCTCAGCCGGCTCGAGCATCAGGTCGGTGAACGATGCGATGTTTGATATCTCGGCACAGCAGATCGTGCAGGCAAGCAAGTGGAGTCGCTTTACCTCCTGGGTCAAGCTAGCCAGCCCCTTCAACCCCGCCTGGCAGCAGATGGGCGGCACGCGGAGCTACCTGATCTCCCTGGGCAAGCTCAGCGGCAAGTGGGGAGCGGTCGCGGGGGCGTATAAGTTCCAGTCCTGGGCCACGGAATGGCTCCCGGAGTCCTGGAAGCAAGCGATGGAGCAGCAGCAACAGGGCGCACCGGCCTAGTCGCCGGGCTTCCCTTAGCCGACAAGGGTGGGAATCATGATTCGCACGTCGATGGTCGCGCTGGTAACCGGTGCAGTGGTGGCCACGAGCATGGTGGGGGCGTCCACCCCCGCTCAGGCCGTTGGGCCCACCGCGTCGGCGCCGACTGCCACTCCGGTGACCGTGGATCGTGCGGTGTCTGCGGAGGCGGAGTCGGTGGGTCCGATTGCGACGGTGTCGGGGTCGGGGACGGCGTTCCCGGCTGGTCCGCTTGAGGTTGCGGTGATGCCCGATGGTGGCGTTGCGTCCGGCGTGCGCCCGTTCTTGGCGGTGCCGAGGTTGATGGGTGCGTCCTCCGACATCGCTGCGCGTGTGGTGGATGCGTCCCTGCCTGGTGCACCGGTTCAGTGGTCGGGTCGGTTGAAGGATGGTTGGGGTCGTATTGACGCGACGCTGGCTCCTGGTGGCGCGTATCGGGTCGAGGTGTCGGCTGACGGTGTGAAGTGGGATC
>JBEGMG010000026.1:0-6669 GCA_041183165.1 Actinomycetota bacterium
CACCTGAAGGAGGAGGCAGAACGGGTCCTCCAAGGGGCGCGGCAATTGGCGGAAGAGATCGAAACTCGCCATCGAAGGACCGCAACGAACACCTCCTTACAGGATGCGCGGAAGCAGTTCCCTGAAGCGCAGGAGGACTTGTCTAAGCGCGTCACGCTGTGATCGGTCCTCACTGTTGTATCACTGGTAATCTTAATGGCCGCGTTATTTCTTATGATGCTCTGGCCCCTGACAGCAGATACATGGTGGCCCGCAGCCCTTTATCACGCGCTGTTGCGCCTAATGATTGCCAGTGGCGTAGCAGCTTTTGCTGTGCTGTCCATTCGCATGCTACGAGCGCATCTGCACCTGGCCGAAAGGAACCGGCATCACTTACGCGTCGCCAATAGCATCAAGAGTGTTCTCAATTCAGCGCTTGAACCGCAGCAGCGCGAGCTCATTCTGGCAAAGCTCGTCGCGGCGCTTGTCGACCTCGGTAACTCAGATCTGAATCGACATGAACGCGATGAATTGTCATCGCCCACATTGAGCGCTGATGGTATCGGCCGCATACTCGGTGCGATTACAAGCAAGTGGTAGAGCTGTGCAAAATGATTGGAGGCGCTGCAATGGCCTTGTGGGTGGGTGTGCACGAGCGAATTGGAGTCGTGGTTTATGACTCGGAGCAACAACGCGAGGTGCGCTTTGATGCCGTCCGCCTCTGGGTGCACAAAGAACGTCGCACGGGGGTCTTCCTCAAGGCGATAGTACGGCAGGCGTTGCGCGCACTGGATGCGCAGTCAACGAACACTGTGGAGCGCCCAGCCTCACGCACGGCGGCCGCCGCATCCATTCTGGGAGACTATCAAGTTTGGAAGTTGCGCACAGCGGAGCAACGGAACTCGCCTGTCTCACGGACCAGAGCGGAAAGTGCAGACTACATTGCCGACGATTCGGAGGAGTGGCAAAGGATTCTGACGGAGATGGATGAAGACGCGATGTCTCATTCGGCTGCCAATGATAGCGGCTGGTACTACGACGGTGAGGATGAGGGTGATGAGAGTGAGCTGGAGGCTCTGTACGAGGATGACACTCCCGAGGAAGAGGAGGAGGAAGGCTAGCGCAAGTGCGGGATTGTGGGGAGGTAACCACCGCCCCCTTGGCCCAAGAACGCATGACTCAAGACCCGTGAACATCGCTGGACGGCGGTGGACATCGTCCCGCCGTCCTTCGTTTTCCGTTGACGAGCTGATTGCCGAGCGCGAACATGTCCACACAGGGTTGTGATCGGCAGAAGTTGTGCCGTGATAGCGACGCAGGTGCAAGCGTCGAAAGTGGCGTCGGGGACACGCGGCGTCCGTAGTTGGCGGGTGGTTGCCCGTCTAAGCCTCCCAGGCGTGCATGCGTGCAAGCTAGTCGCATCTACAAGCGCCGTAGCTGGCGTGAGATGCGCTCGCTGGTCGAGGATCGAGTTCGGGTCAGCTCCGGCGTGGATGCGCGGTGTGTGGGCCAGCTGAAGCGATCGGAGAGCACTCCCGTTCGACGCTCTGACCTGCCGCTAGTGCCACTGTTATCCGGGACGGGGTCGAGGGTCGTGCGATAGGCGCGGGCGCACGAGTTCGTATCTAGCCTTCTTTACTTGACGCGCCAAGTGTTCCTAGTCGACCCGCTCACCCCACTCGGAGGCTCGGAACTCATGACCCGTAACAACCCTTCCTTCGCTGCACTCGGACGTACGGACTGGCCTGTGAGGGCGCGGCTGAATGCGCTAGAGGCGAAGCTCAAGGCGGAGGAGCGCGCTCCGGACGCCAGAGCCAGTGCTGCCGAGAAGGTATCCAGCGGGGCGCACATAACGCGAGCAGAGACTGCCGCCTACCTGGGGGCGTGAGCACCACAAAGATCCAGCACATGGAGGCCAGCGGCACACTCGTTCGTTGTCCCGGCCTCGGCGCGGTCGTACGCTATTCCGCACGCGACGTCCTGCAGCTCGCATCGGCCTCTAGTCGATAAGGGGCATGGGATGCTGAGGCTGCAAGAGGGCATGTTTAAGCGGAAAGGTCGGTCGGGTTGGTACATGCGGCTCTACCGGAGCGGCGGCGAGCGGTGGGTCTCGCTCGGTGACGACTTCGCGTAGGCCTGCGGCTCGGCCCGCGCGTTGGGTGCAGGCCTCACGGTGAACCCGCGACAGGCGGGCAGCGTGGGAGCGGCATGCGAGCGCTGGTTGGAGTCGTACATCCGGACGGGCAGGAGCGAGAAGGCGCAGAAGCTGGCGGCCCAGCGCGTGCGCGCATACATCGAGCCGTACTTCGGGCACATGCTCGTGGAGCGGGTCAGTCGCGAGGACGTGCGGTCGTTCCGGCTCGGGCTGGAGTCTCAGTTCCCGCTCAGTGCGGGCAGCTTGGCGCACGTGCTGTCGGACGTGCGGTGCCTGTTCCACTGGTGCGAGGACGCGGGGCTGGTGGAGAAGAGCCCGTTCCCGCGCCGGGTGATGCCCCGGTTGCAGGAACAACCGCCGGACTGGCTGACCGACGAGGAAGCGGAGCGGGTGGCCGCGCTGGAAACGCACTACGGGCCGGTGTGTCGCCTAGCACTCGGCACCGGGCTGCGGTGGGGCGAGTTGTGCAGAGCCCAGGCAACGGACCTGAAGCGTGTCCGCGTGCAGGGGGAGACGGGCGAGCAGTCGTACTTGGAGGTAGCGCACACTAAGCCTCGGCGCGTTCGCCGGGTGCCGCTCTCGGCGGAACTGGTGTCGGAGTTCCGCGGTCGTGTCGGCCGGCTGGTGCCGGACGCGACCGGCTCACCGGGATCGTTCGCGACCCGCGTGCGCCGGCTGTCGGGCATTAAGGGCTTCCACGTCCATCAGATGCGGCACGCCTTCGCGTGTCAGTGGCTGGAGAAGGGCGGCTCGTTGGCCGCGCTGCAACAGGTGCTCGGACACGCGAGCATCACGACGACGCAGAGATACGCGAAGCTGTCGGACGAGGCGGTGATGAGGGAGGCGGCGAGGTTGGAGGTGACTGGGGGTACTCGTGGCGCATGAGGAGTTCGTGAAGCAGGCTGGTACGTTCCAGCCGCCACCTGAACTGATGCAGCTCGTCATGAATGAGATGGCCCCAATCACGCGGGATGACTTCTTCAACAACCCCGCTCACCAGCCCGTGATGGATGCATGGCAGGGTGCCGTCCTTGCCACCGGATTCGAGGAACTGGCCAACGGAAACGTAACGGTCAGGCTCTCATCCCATGAGCAGTTCCCGGACTTCCAGGTCAAGCACGGAAGTGTTGTGCATGACTTCGAAGCGGTCATGGCGCTGAACAAGCCGCTTGGGAAACTCTACAAGGGCGACATGGAGAAGGGGCCGGTATCTCTGGGTAAGCCTGAGGTGATGCCGCCTCCTGACCTCGGGCCGATGCGCGAGGCGATCGAAGGAAAAGTCAAGAAGCAATACGCGGGGGTGGTCAACCTCTGCGTGTACCTAAACTATGCGAGCGGCGGGGCGGAGTTCGAGAAGGTCGTCTCCGAAGTGCTCGATGCAGCACAGGGTAAGTTCAAGTCGATTTGGATCATCGCGAGAGGCAGTACAGCTGGTGAGGCCGATCAGGGTGGTTTCTTCCTGTGCTGCGCGAAGGTAGCCGCAGGCTTACCGCGGACCGGCGCTTGGTATCGCATCCAGCGGCTCAAGGGTGGCAAGCCGTAGCCACCACCCACGCAATCACCTTCGAAAGTGCCCGAGGAGATTCGCGTAACGCGATGCCATGTCCTAGAGTCCCCGGCCCAAGGCCCCGTAGCTCAGACGGATAGAGCAGCGGTTTCCTAAACCGCGTGCCACTGGTTCGACTCCAGTCGGGGCCACCATCTCCATTCCTGCACCGGGGCCCCATGTCCTTCACGTTCCGCGCCGAGGATCTCGCAGCCGAAGGGTTCGTCGGGTTCCTCACGGTCGGCCAGTTGCATCGCAGCGGTTGCTTCGAGGTGCCCGATGAGCGCGGCGTGTACCTCGTGCTGCGCGGGAGTGAGGCGCCGCATCGCATCCTGCCGCGCAGCCAGGCTCCGGCATGGCGCGGCGAGGACCCCACGCGGCCGGTCGAGGAACTCGCGGCACGCTGGGTCGAGGGCACCGCGCTGCTCTACGCGGCCGCCGCACCGGGAGCGGGCGTGCGTCACCGACTGCGGCAACGCATCAAGCGCCTGCTTCGCTTCGGTCACGGCAGCGTGGTCGGGCACTGGGGCGGACGATTCGTGTGGCAACTCGCGGAGTCCAGCCGACTCGTCGTGGCGTGGCGCCCTTGTAGCGACGAACAGGACCCGCACGCGATCGTGAGCGACCTGCTCGGGCGTTTCGAGCGCACGCACGGTGCGCGGCCGTTCGCGAACCCCGCAGACGAGGCGGATAGCAACGAGGATTGAGCCGCTCGCGCGTTCGTGCGTGCCCACACGGATGATGCCTCGAACCGCGCGCGTCCGGGGGGCATCTTAAGTCCTGTGCACGCAGCGATCGGGGGAGTCCCGAGGCAGCACCTGCTCCCGATTTCCGTGCCGCCCCGTCCCGGGGTATGGTCCCCGGGATGCGGGCTCCAGGCCGGAGCCCTGCTCGCTGCACGCGAAGGGATGGAACGGTCGCAGCCGCCGCTCGGCGCTCGGCCGTCAGCGATTCGCAGCTCACCCCCAGGTCGGACTGGCCACCGTCCTGCCCAAGGAGCACCAGTCGTGACCCTTATCGAGCACCCGCCCGCAGCCGAGGACCACATGGGTGCGGCCGCGTCCGCAGCCGGTTCCGCCGCAGGCACCCCCGACAACACCCCGGCCGGCGTCGAGCCCGTGGCCCCGGGCGGCGATCACGAGAAGTTCTCCATCTTCTGGTTCAGCGTGCAGGTCCTGGCCCAGATCGCCGGACTCGTCGCGCTGTTCCGCTTCGGCCTGCCGGGTGTGTGGGAGCAGCAGCTCGCGGCCGGCCCCGGCGCGTTCATCGCCTGCTTCCTCGCCATGCACATGGTCATGTGCTTCTTCGAGTGGGGCTTCCACCGCTACGTGCTGCACGGTCTCGTGAGCCCGGTCCTCGTGCGCTTCGTGCGCGCGCACCGTAACCACCACGGCCTCACGCCCATCAAGCTGCAGCCGGTCGCGCAGGGCTCCGATCGCTTCGTGCTCAACCGCTATCCCATCATGGGCGCCGACCAGTACGAGGACTCCGCGTTCCCGTGGTACGCCACCATGGGGTTCTGGGCGTTCTTCACGCCGCTGCTCGTGGGCGTGCAGTTGCTGTTGCCCTCCATGCCGGTGATGCTCGCCGGCTACGCGGCGATCACGTTCTCCATGATGCTCTACGAGATCCTGCACGCCATCGAGCACCTGCCGTACGAGTGGTGGAAGGGCGCCGTCGAGCACCCGGTGTTCGGCCGCATGTGGACCTCCATCTACGGGTTCCACCACTTCCATCACGCCAACGTGGGCGCCAACGAGGCCATCTCGGGCTTCTTCGGTCTGCCCGTGGCGGACTGGTGCTTCGGCACCTACCACCAGCCCAAGGAGCTGCTGCTCGAGGGCCGCGTGGCCACCGCCAAGGACTTCGCGGTCAAGCCGCCCCCGGGTTGGGTGCGCTCGCTCGACGACTGGGCCCGCAAGCGCGAGTCCGAGATCATGCGCCAGCGCAAGTCCTGATCGCGTTCCACCTCCATCGCGGCCCCGTCCGGCACACTCGGACGGGGCCGCGGTCGTTGCACACCCCTTGACGCCCGCCCTCGCGCCGCGTTCCATGCCGCCATGTCCTCGCGCATCGTGTACTCCACCGGCGTCGGCCGGGTCTGCCCGGGTTGCGGCTGGCCCGACAAGGACTGCCGCTGCTCCAAGCCGGGCACGCAGGCCGACGCCGTGCCCGACCGCATCACGGCCAAGCTGCGCATGGAGCGCGCGGGACGGGGCGGCAAGACGGTCACGGTGGTGGACGGCCTGCCGCGCAACCAGGCGTTCCTCGACGAGCTGGCCACCACCCTCAAGCGCGCGTGCGGGGTGGGGGGCACGGTGCGCGAGGGTTCGGTCGAGTTGGCGGGCGACGTGCGCGACCGCGTGCGGCCCCTGCTCGCCAAGCGCGGCTGGACGGTGAAGGGCTAACGCTCCGCGGGGCTGGCGCGCAGGAATCCGGCCGCCCATCCGGCCCCGGCATCGTCCGCGAACGAACGCACCGGTCCGCGCTGCGTCACGCGCCCGGACTCCAGCACCAGCAGGTCGTCGCCCAGTCGCAGCGCCTCGTCGGGGGAGTGCGTCACCAGCAGCGTCACGCACGCGAGCGAGACCAGCGACTCGCGCAGCTCGTCGCGCACGCGAGCGCGCGTGTCGGGATCGAGCGACGCGAGCGGCTCGTCGAGTAGCAGCACGCGCGGATCGCGCGCGAGCGCACGCGCCAACGCCACGCGCTGACGCTGTCCGCCCGACAACGTGCCCACGGCGCGATCGGCGAGGTCCCCGACCGCGAACCTCACGAGCAGCGCCTCGGCCCGCGCGCGCCGGTCCTCGCGCGGCCCCGGCACACCGAACGCCACGTTGTCGCGCACCGAGAGGTGGGGGAAGAGCGCGAGGTCCTGCGGCACCCAACCCACCGCGCGGTGCTCGGGGTCTCGCCACGTCGCGGAGGCCGCGTCGGTCCACGCGGCACCGTCCACGGTCACGTGGCCGCGCACGGACGACTCCAGACC
>JBEGMG010000027.1:0-2742 GCA_041183165.1 Actinomycetota bacterium
CGAGCGCCGGCTCAGCCGGTGCTTCGGCGGCGGGCTCGGCGGCAACCTCGGCGCTGGCCGGTGCCTTCGGAGTCGCCGTGGCCGCTCGGCGCGGGGCGGCCGGCGGCACGAATGCCCTCGCCAGGAGTGCGAGGACGATGAGCGACGTGCCTGCGATGAGCAGGGCGATCGACCACTGGGCGATCGCATCGGTGCCGGCGAGGACATAGTGCGCGGTGGCGACCGGCCATGCGGCGTAGGCGATGAAGTGGGTACGGCGGAACCACGCGTTGCCCGCCTTGCCGAGGCGCGTGCGCAGGCGTCCCATCACCGAGACGGGGATGAGCATCCACAGAGCAATCGTCCCGAGGCCCACGGCGAAGGGCTGCCATGTCGAGGTGAAGGGGACGAGGAGTTGCGTCGGCGTGAACTGCACGGCCGGGTCGATCAGCAGCAGACCCATGTGCAGGAAGAGGAATCCCAGAGCGAGGGCGCTGAGCCAGCGGTGCATGACGAGCAAGCCCTGCGGTGAGGCGACGCGCCCCAGCACGCGGGTGCGCAGCAGGATTCCCCAGACGACTACAGCCGTGAGGAGTCCCCATGCGGTGATGCCGGAGGCGCGGATGAGAAGCCATGTCCACGGGACGTTGGCAAGGGCATCAAGCATGGTGGGTCTCCCGAACTCGTAGCGGCTGTGAAACGCGTAGTGGTGGTGAAGCGGGGTCGTGCGGGAAGAGCAGGGCCTCGAGCGAGTTGGCCTCCAGCCAGTCGGTGGCCGCTTGCGAGCCACGGACCAGTGCGTACGTCGTCGCGGCCTCGGCCTGCCAGCCCGTAGGAGCGGCGACAGTGACCTGGGCCAGGTCCGACTGCGACGGCTGGCCGGTGATCGGATCGATCACGTGGTGGCGACCATTCCATCGGCGGCGCAGCGACGATGACGTGGCGACGGCGCGACAGTCGCCGTTCAACTCCATCTGCCGCATGACGGGGGAGCCGGCGGCGCGATCGTCTTGGATACCGACCGTCCAGTCGTGCCCACCGGCGGTCCCGCGCACGCTGACATCACCGCCGAGATTGACGAGGATGCCCTCGGCGCCGGCAGCATGGATCTCGTCGGCGACGATGTCGGCGGCCAGACCCTTGCCGATCGCACCGGGATCGATCCCGACGCCGCTGGGCAGGCTCACCGTGTGCTGGTCGATGACGATGCCGGCAGTCCCGAGGGATGGGGCCAGCACATCACCGATCGCGCGCAGGCTGTCGCGGGCGATCACTTCGGCGAAGTCGGCGTCGTAGCCGTGGGCGCGTACGGCGCCGAGGACCGTCGGGTCGTAGACGCCGTCGGTCCAGGCTGCCGCCTCGAGCATGGTCGCCACGAGCACCTCCATGTCCGGTGAAAGGCTCACCGGACCCTGGCCAGCGCGTGCGTTCAGCAGATTCAGTTCGCTGTCGGGGAGGAAGCGCGACCAGCACTGCTCGAGCAACTGCACGCGTATGAGCGCGAGATGGGCGAGCTCATCGGCTGCCCTCTGCGTCGCGGCGTACACGAGCACCTGGGCATCGCTGCCCATGGCCCGCTGGTGTCGCTCGGTCAGGTACATGTCGTCCTCAGCTGCTGTGGGAATTTGAGTTGGGCTGGGGCTGCGGGGCGGGCTGCGGGGCGGACTGGCCCCCGCCATTGCCTCCACCCGAGTTCGACGCAGGCACCCAGGTGGTGTCGACAGGTGCCTGGACGTAGACCGTCTCGCCCGCTGCGAGCGCTTCGTTGTATGCCGCGACCTCGGCGTTGAGCGCCTTGGCCGTCTTCTTGAGCTGGCGCTGGTAGTCCTTCAACTGGCGAGCCTGGTCGTTGAGCTGTGCTGCGTACGCGTCGAGATCCGCGCGGGTGTAGCCGTCCGCGCTCGTGGGCGCTGCGTAATCGTCATCGGGCTCGACCTGCGTGCTCGACTGTGCGACCCGCACGCCGACGAGGCCGACGAGTCCGACGCAGGCTGCCGAGGCCATGCTCGCGGCAAGGATGCGCTGGCCGGTCCGATGAGTCGGTGGCTTGCGCGTCGGCTTAGTCGTCGTCATCGTCGTGCTCCCCTTCGTCCGAGTGGTCCTCGTCGGAGTCCTCGTACTCGTCCTGCTCCTCGTTGTCTCCGTTTTCGTACTGATCGTCGGAGTTCTCTTCGGTGTATTGCTCACCGTCCTTCTCGGACTCTTCCTCGCCGTAGGCCTTGTTGTCGCTGCCCTCGGCATCGTCGTCATCGGCGTAGGACCCGCCCTGACCGTTGCCAGCGGCCGGCACGGTGATGACCGTCGGCTCACCGGGCGCGGGGGCCTCGCTGGGCTTCGCGACGTCGGGGAGGGTGATCTCCGCCTGTGTCGGCTGGGCGACCGCATCGGCCACGACGCTGCGCGTCGGCTCTGCAATTTCTGTCGCGGACGCGGCGTTGACGACCGCTACTCCCGCCACGGTGGCGGCGGCGAGGATGGCAGCGCCACCCGCCACCGCTGTGATGACAATCCCTCGGCTCACGGCCTTCTCCCTGCTCTAGTCGGTGCGCACTTTTGCGCCTTCACTGAGGAAACCAGCCGGAGAGCAGGGGAAGTTCAGGGCAAGGTAAAGCTGGGGTAAGGAGTCGTCCGGATCTCCGATCCAGGGGGCCGTCGTGGGAGCATCGTCGGATGCATGTGCTCGTGGTCGAGGATGACGCGGCGGTGGCCGTACCCCTCAAGGAGGGCCTGGAGCGCAACGGCTTCACTGTCGACCTTGTGAGT
>JBEGMG010000028.1:0-4576 GCA_041183165.1 Actinomycetota bacterium
GCGTACTACACCGAAGTCATGGGCATGCTCGAGGTGGAGCGCGACGAGAACTCCGTCTACCTCAAGTGCTGGGACGAGGTCGATCACCATTCGCTGCGCATCTCCTACGCACCCCGCGTGGGTTTCGACCTGATGTCCTTCAAGGTCGTTCGTGAGGACGACCTCGCGGATCTCGAGAATGCGGTCGGCAGATACGGCCTGCCTGTCGAGCGCGTGAGTAAGGGCGCGTCGATTGGTCAGGGTGAGTCCATCCGATTTGAGACGCCGTCGGGACACGTCATGGAGCTCGTCCACGATGTGGAGAAGCTGGGGCGAGCGACCGGATCGTTGAACCCGGCACCCTTCGTCGATGGG
The DNA here is from genome assembly GCA_041183165.1 of Actinomycetota bacterium. Taxonomy (GTDB): domain Bacteria; phylum Actinomycetota; class Actinomycetes; order S36-B12; family S36-B12; genus Mxb001. The sequence continues at coordinate 355 of JBEGMG010000028.1, forward strand.
CTGCGCGGCATTGCGCCCCCACGGATGGATCACGTCCTCGTGACCGCGGAGGAGGTGGGTGAGTCAACGAAGTTCTTCACCGACGTCCTGGGATTCCGTGTGACCGAGCAGTTGCTCGACGGAGATGGGCACCAGGCCGCCACATGGATGGAGCGCTCGCATTCGCCCCACGATCTCGCGATCGTGTCGGGCCCCAATGGTGGACTCCATCACTTCGCCTACTGGCTCGATGACTGGGATCACGTGCGCAAGAGCGCCGACATCCTTGCCTACAACGGCATTCAGATCGACGTGGGGCCGACGCGCCACGGCATCACTCGCGGCAACACCATCTACTTCTTCGACCCCCTCGGCACGCGCAATGAGGTGTTCACCGGCGGATACCGACCGGATCCCGACTTCCCGACGATCACCTGGACCGAGGACAACATCGGACGAGCCGTCTTCTACTACGAGGGCGAGCTCAACGATCGATTCATGAAGGTGCATACCTGATGAGCATCCTGCGTCTATCCCATGTCGAGATCAGGGTCCCCGATCTCGAGCTCGCCGCCGCGTACTACACCGAGGTGCTCGGCCTGGTCGAGACGGCTCGCGAGCCCGAGCGTGTCTACCTCAAGTGCTGGGACGAGCATCAGCACCACTCGCTCGTCCTCACCTACGCTCCCAACTACGGCCTGGCGCACATGGGCTGGAAGGTGGAGAGCCCCGACGACCTCGACTACTACGCCGCGCGCCTCGAAGACGCGGGCATCGCGGTGAAGCGACTCCAGGGCGCCGACGTTGGGGTGGGAGGCGGCAGCGTCGTGCGCTTCGAGACTCCCTCGGGGCACCAGATGGAGCTCATCCACGGCATGGAGCAGGTCGGCAATCTGCTGCCCCTCACCAATCCGCCCCCCAAGCCGCTCGGACTGGTGGGCATCGCTCCGCCGCGCCTGGACCACATCTTCCTCACGGTGGAAGACGTCAATGGCATGACGTCATTCCTCCAGGAGGTCCTGGACTTCCACCTCACGGAGCAGGTGGTGGGCGACGACGGCTTCCAGATCGCCACCTGGCTCGAGGTATCGCACTCGTCCCATGACATCGCGCTCGTGACGGGACCCGACGGTGGACTGCACCATTTCGCGTACTGGGTAGACGACTGGAACGACATCCGCACTGCGTCGGATGTCCTTGCCTATCACGGCGTGCGCATCGAGACCAATCCGACGCGGCACGGTGCGACGCGCGGCCACTGCGTGTATTTCTTCGACCCCGCGGGCAATCGCAATGAGGTGTTCACCGGTGGCTACTGGTCGGACCCCGACGACCCGCCCATCACCTGGACCGAGGGGGAGATGGGCCGGGCGCTGTTCTACTACGACGGTGTCGTCAACCAGCGGTTCCTCACGGTGCACAGCTAAGGAGCGGATATGACGATGACCGAACCCGACGTCACGCCCATTGCGCTACCGCGCACGGAGCGTCCCGACGCGCCCGCCTATCTGCAGAAGTACCTCGACCGCGAGTCCCGCGGCCAGCGACCCTCGGTCGCCGAGCCCGCGCAGCCCCAGGACGAGACGCCGCTCTACTTGCGCCGCTTCCGCGATCGACGGAGCGGTGAAACGGGGCTCGATTCGCCCGTGCCGCTGTGGGAGGGCGCCGACGTCGGAGCCACCCGCGCGTGGGCCGAGGTGACGCGTACCAAGGAGATCGTCCCCGAGCGCAAGGACCAGACCAAGGGTGCGGTGACCGACGTCTACTTCGTCCGGCACGGCGAGACCCAGGGCTACTCCACCGAGTCCGGACTCACACCGCTCGGCTCCTGGCAAGCGCATCGGCGCGGCAAGGAACTCGCGCGCCGCGTCATGTCCGGGCATCACGTGACCATGGCGTGCGCCGATACCAACCGCGCCCGGCAGACCGCCGAGGGAATCCGCAAGGGCCTCCTCGACGAGCTCGTGCTCTTCGGTCGTGAGGCCTCGGTCGGAGAGGTCACGGCGTACGAGGAGTTCCGCAACTTCCAGGTGATGACCCCCGATGGCTTTCGCGACGTCACCCAGGCCTTCCGGCTCTACCACTCCGAAATGGAGAAGTACGAGCGGATCGGCCTGGGCGGGCGCCCCACGTGGCTTGTGGAGGTGGATCGCTTCTGGGGAATCCAGCAGGGCGGGGGTGATCCCATCACGCATTGGCTCACCATGCCGATGCTCACCTTCGAGCCGCCCGTGGCGGCCGTGCGGCGATTCTGGGCGGGCCTCATGCGCATCCACGATGAGACACCGGGTCAGTCCGTGATCGTCGCGACCCACTCCGGGCCGATCCGCGCCTTCGCGACCTGGGCCCTCGGCTATGACCCCGGCGAGCCCTTCAACACCGAGTTCGTCCGTGTCCGCCTTCTCGAAGGTGGCGAGAGTGCGCTCGTCCTCTATCGCAATCGCGTGCAGGAAGTCTCGGTGCCGGACTTCGATGGTCTACCCGACTGGTGGGCCGGCCTCGAGGGACGCGCACTTCCGCTGAGCCGCCGGGAGGGATCCGCATGAGCGACGTCACGATGTGGTTCGAGGGCTACTGGCCCGGGCTCAAGGGCGAGGTCGGCGGCAAGGCCGCCAGCCTCGGCGAGATGACGGGGGCGGGACTCCCCGTGCCTCCCGGCTTCGCCGTGACGACCGCGGGCTACCGCGCGGCCCATGATGCGGCTGATCTCGACGCCACGCTCGCGCGACTCCTGCACGGCCTCGACGTCTCCGACACGAGCCAGGTCAGCGCCGTGTGCGCGGAGATCCGAGACGTCATCCGTCAAATGCCGCTTCCCGGGACGGTGGAAGAGCAGATCCGTCAGGATTACGCGGAGTTGAGCCGCAAATGCGACGTGGCGGACCTGCCGGTTGCCGTGCGCTCCTCCGCCACCTCCGAGGATTCGCCTGATGCGTCCTTTGCCGGCGAGCACGACACCTACCTGTGGATCAGGGGCGGTGACGCAGTGGTCGACGCCGTACGCCGCTGCTGGGCGAGCCTGTTCACCGATCGCGCCACCTGCTACCGGGTGGAGATGGGCTACGAGCATCGCTCGGTCGAGATGGCGGTCGTCATCCAGAAGATGGTGCGGCCCGTAGCTGCGGGTGTGGCCTTCACGCTGAATCCGGCGAATGGCGACCGTTCGCAGGTGGCGGTGGATGCGGCGTGGGGCTTTGGCGAGGGAGTCGTCTCGGGTGAGATCACACCGGACAACTTCCTCGTCGACAAGGTGATGCTCGAGGTGAGCAAGCGCGAGATCAGCCACAAGGCCCATGAGTACCGCCTCTCCGACCATGACACGGTGGAGAAGGTGGAGACCGATCCCGAGAGGGCGGACGCTCCATGCGTGACCGATAAGCAGTTGAAGGCCATCGCGGCCCTCGCCAAGACGGCGGAGAAGCACTACGGGTGCCCTCAGGACATCGAGTGGGCCGTGGATGCGGATCTGCCCGATGGGGAGAACGTCATCCTGCTCCAGGCTCGGCCCGAGACCGTGTGGAGCAAGAAGCCCCGGCAGTCGGTCGCTGGAGCCGCAGACAAGAACCCCATGGCGAGCATTGTCTCGACCTTGATGAATCCCCTGTACGCCCGCAAGGACTAGAGCAAGATCACCCCACAGAGAAAGTCCCAGGATTCGTGCCTCCCGGACACGAACACACGAGAGGAAATTCGGATGGCCGATCGGTTCCCCAGCCCGTTCGACATCGAGACGCCCCCGGGCGCCGAGGGTTGGCAAGAGATGTACGTCTACTCCTCGCTCTTCAGCGAGGCGCGACGTGAGTTCGAGGACTCGACGTTCTGGTTCCAGGACGGCGTGCACTGGCCCAAGGTGCTCACGCCCTGGGATGCGACCTTCATCGAGTACGGGATCGCATCGCTTTCCCAGTACAACACGCGTCACCTGCAGGTGCCCCCGGCCAACGGCATCGCTCTGCGCATCCTCAACGGCTACGGCTACCTCACGCCCATTCCCGCCGATCCGGAGCAGATCGAAGCTCGCGTGGCCAACTTCATGGATCGCGCCGGCTTCTACTTCATGAACTGGAACGACCTCTACGACAAGTGGATGGTCAAGATCCGCGATCTCGTGAAGGAGCTCGAAGGACTGACGTTCGAGCCGCTCCCGGAGATCGAGGACGCGGACGAGATCGTCAAGTCTGGTGCGGGCCTCGGCTCGGGCTACCAGATCCAGGAGAACTACCGCACCCTTCTCGATCTTGCG